>JBEIGR010000119.1:0-11451 GCA_040381795.1 Verrucomicrobiaceae bacterium
CATCTCCACGGGCAAGCCAGCGAACAAAACATCGGGATCAGGCTGCGAAGGCTCGACCTCCAGCCACACGCTGTTCCAGCCCTGCTGGAGCGTGACGGTCTGGGTGAGGCTTTGAGCCTGCAAAACGGCCGTGAATGTCCAAAGGACAGCCAGCAGGCATGGGATCGAAAAAGGCGCTTTCATGAGGAGGACGAGGGTTCGTCCGCGCCATCCACACCGTTTTTCCTGCCGTGTTACCGGGAGACCTGAAAAAAATCAACCTTCTCCGGCTTCGCGGAGGCTCGCTAGGAGTTCAGGCTTCAGTTCGGCGGCTTTGCGCTGGCTGATGGGAGCGGTTTCGAGGGCTTTCAGGAGGTGATTGAGGATGCGGACGGCTTCTTCGCGCTTGCCGGCTTTGCGCAGGCGACTGGCGGCGGCCTCCCAGCGGCTGAAAAAGGCGGATTCGTCCCACTTTTGAGCCTGAAGCATGGCGGGGAGCTTTTGCAGGAGCGTCTCCGCCTGCGCCGCCTGGCCGCGGTCCCGGAGCGTCTGGAAGTGATACACGACGATGGCCGCCGCACCGGGTGGCAGTTGGCCATCCGAGCTGACACGGTCGAGCCAGAGATCCGCCATCGAGTGGGCCTCTTCGAGGTGTTTGAGGTCGCGCAGGGTGTCGATGACCTTGGCCACTTGGCGCAGGGTGGTGGGATGCATGGGGCCGAGATCCTGATCGCAGGCTTTTAAAGCCGCACGGCGCAGTTCCAGCACGGCTTCATGGCCGGAGTGGGCCTCTAGGGTGTCTGCCAGCGCATCGAGCGTGGCGTTCGCCTTCACATAATCTGGACCTACGGTGCGCCAGTAGATAACGAGCGCCTGGTGGGCATGGCGGATGGATTCATCGATCAGTCCGGCCTCGCGGCAGTGCTTCGCCAGACGGCCCAAAACACGTCCGGTGAGCGAATGCTGCTCGCCCTGCTCCTTGAGCGACAGCGCGGCGGTCTCGCGGCCGAGCCTCAGCGCCTCCTCATGCCGTCCGAGCTCAAACAGCGCCGTCATCAGCTCCGTCTTCGCGGTGATCTCATCAAAGGAATCGTTTCGCCGCTGGTAATTTTCGACGCAGGTGCGCAGCAGCGTCTCCGCTTCTTGGAAAGCCTCCGGCGTGTCCACCTCATCGAGCAACTCCTCCGCCAGTGCGTAACGGGTGCGGCAGGTCTGCTGATCATCGACGGGGAGGTGTGACTCCTGCCAGGCGATGATGCGGCGAAGTCCATCGCGTGCGGCGACGGCCTCGGAGCTGGTGGCCTCGGAGGACTGCATCGTCTTCAAGGCGAGCCGGTAGCGCAGGCTCCAAAGCAGCGGATCATCCGCGTCGAGCAGCGGCTCAGCCTGGGCCAGCACCGTTTGGAAAAGTTTCACGTCCGCAGGCTTCGTCATCATCGTGGCCACCTCGGCGAGCATGGAGGCCTTCCGCCGCGAATCACCGCCAAAGCCCGCGAGGCGGCGCAGCAACTCCTCGCGCCATTTGTCCGGGTCCACCGCATGGCCGGTGACGTGCTCATCCATGCCGCGGACGGTATCGAGCACGATGTCCGCGATCTCATCGGACTCCGCTTTTTGCCTCAGCGCGGCCTTTTCCGCCTCGTGAGCCTTCACCGCATGCCAGATGGACACCCCGCTGCCCGAGAGAAGGGAAATCGCCGCCACGAGAACGGCGGCGGCCGTCGCCTTGTGGCGTGACGCCTTCCGCCAAATCAGCTCGATGCCGGTGACAGGGCTCGATTCGATCTCATCACCGGCCAGAAAGCGTTCCAACTCCTCCGCGAGGAAGCCTGCGCTGCGCAGACGTTTCTCCGGCTTCTTTTCCAAACAGCGTCGGATCAGCGTGGCGAGATCAGGTGGCAGTTTCGAGACCTCCAGAGCAGGCGTGTTTTCGCGGCGAGATTTGCCAGCACTACCCAGATCCGGCTCCGCCTGGGTGATGCGGCGGATCACCTCCACCGCGCTGCCGCCCGCGAAGGGCAGCTTATTCGTCAGCATCTGGCTCAGCAGCACGCCGAGAGCCCACACATCGCTGGCTGTCGTGATCTCCTGCGGGCCTCCGTCGGCCTGCTCCGGGCTCATGTAGTGCAGCGTGCCGAGTTGCATGCCGCTGCGCGTGAGCTGGGATTCACTATCGAGCTGCTTCGCCAGGCCAAAATCCGCTAGCAGCGGGCCGCCTTCCGCATCCAGCAGGATGTTCGCCGGTTTCAAATCACGATGCAGCACGCCGCGGTCATGCGCATGCTGCACGGCGTGGGCGATGGCCGCCATCATCGCGGCTGCCTCGCGTGGTGGCATCGCGCCATGCTTTTGCAGCCGCTCCGCCAGCGAGCCGCCTTCCGCGAGACGCATGGTGAAATACGGTGTGCCATCCACCTCACCGCTTTCATAGACCGGGATGATGTGCGGATGCACCAGCCGGGCGATGGCCTTCATCTCCGTGCGAAAACGCGCCGCCTCCTCGCGGCGGGCAAACTGCGCATCGCGGATCACCTTCATCGCCACCCGACGCTTCAGCTTTAGATCCACCGCTTCAAACACCATGCCCATGCCGCCGCTGGCGATCTCCCGCTCCAGTCGGTGGCCCGCAAACTCGCACGGCAGCGCTCCCATCATGCTGCGTGGCGCTGGCGACTGCTCCACCGCCGCCTCAATGCCCTCATTCAGCAAACACACTAGGCACATGCCGTCCCGCTCCAGCGGGCTGGTGCATACAGGGCAGGCTTTGGACTCCGTGGCGCTCATGCATTCGAAAGCAGGCTCACCAAATACCGAAGCTCGTCATCCACCTCCGCGTCATTCGATACCACCTGGCGCACCTCCTCGCGCAACAACACGCCGAAGCGACGTCGCATGTCCGTGGCCGCCTTCCGCACCGCTCCGTGGGACATGCCATGCCGCACCGCCAGCGCCTCCCAGTCCGGCGAGATGCCATCCGAGGCAAACACACGCTGCCTCACCGCCTGCAAAAAGTCCCCGCGTTCGCGCTCCCCATTCTCGGCATCAATTTGTCGCAAAACTTGGTCCACCAGCGCCCGTGCCCAGCGGCGGTCATAGGCCAGGTCCGGCGAGCGGCCATCCATCAGTGCCGGAGTTTCCTCCTCAGGATCGACTTCTGTGATCGCCAGCGGCGTCACGCCGCCGCCGCGTTTCTGGCGTGTTTGATCCCGATGCTGGTTCGAGAGCCAGTTTGTGAAACAGCGGAGCAAAAAGCTGCGAAACCGCACCTCCCCGCGCCGAACATCCGCCAGCGTCTCCTGGGAGATCAAATGCTCGAAAAAGCCCTGCACCTGGTCCGCCGCCATCTCATGCGACGCACCACGCTGCCTCGCGAAAACATACAACGGCCGCCAATACGCCCGCGCCAGCCTTTCGAGCCCCGCGATGGCCTCCGTCGCGCTTCCTGCCTCCCGAATGGCCGACCACATGGTGGCCGGAAACAGGCTGCTGGTATCCGGCGGCATGCTTGGAGAAGGCTTATGCTGGGGCGCGTCGGGCATCAAAGTAGCAGTTTTGGCCTACGCGGGCATTTCAGCGCCTCTTTCGCGGCTTCTCAGAGCTCCAGGGCATCTCGAAGGTCTCATCGGGCAGCAGGAAGCCCTCGGGTCCGCGTTGGGAATTAAGATAGTCCTGCAGGATCACCACCGCGGCGAGCTGATCGACGACTTCTTTGCGCTCTTTCCGATCGGTGATGCCGGAACGCGAGAGCGAGGCCTCGGCTTCGACGGAGGAAAGGCGTTCATCGACGAATTCGATGGGAATCTCATGCCGCAGCTCCTTGCCGAGTTTGTCGGCGAATTTTTCGACTCGCTGGGTTGCCTCACCGCGCTGGCCGTCCATGCGAAAGGGCATGCCGATGACGATTTTCGCGATGTGCTTCTCCAGCACGAGGCGGGCGATGGCTCGCTCCGGCTCGTGATGGGCATCGAGCGTCTTGAAGGGATTCGCCACGAGCTCCAGCTCATCGCTCAGCGCCAGGCCGATGCGCACGGTGCCGTGATCGATGGCGAGGATGCGGGGCATTTTTTAGCGCAACTCGGACGGCAGGCCATCGACGAGCTTTTTGATGTTTTCCGCACGAGCACGATCCGCCACGAGCAGGCCGTCTTTGGAGGCGACGATGATCAAATCCTGCACGCCGATGAGGGCCACATGCTGCCCGGTCTGGGTGAAGACGATGTTGTTGGAGGCTTCTTGCTGGGAGAAAGCGCAGTTGTGCTGGTTGCCATCGCCATCGGCTTTGAGATAGCGGCCCACGCTGGTCCAATTGCCCACGTCATCCCAGTCAAAGGTGGCTTCGATGTTGAGCACGCGAGTGGCCTTTTCCATCAAAGCGTAGTCGATGGAGAGTTTGGGCAGCTTGGTGAACTGCTTCGCCACGGTAGCGGAGAAGTCTTTGGAGCCGCGAAGCTCGGAAACGAAGTCCGCCAGCACGGGGCAGTGGCGGCTGAGTTCGCTGAAGATGGCGGGGATGGTCCAGATGAACATGCCGGCGTTCCAGAGGAAGTTTCCCTGGCTGATGAAGTGCTCCGCGAGATCAGGATTGGGCTTCTCACGGAAACGAGCTACCTCCCAGACGGGGAGGTCGTCCACGCCGCCGATGCTGGCCTTCCGGCCACGCTCCACATAGCCGTAGCTGGGGCAGGGCCAGGTGGGCTTAATGCCGACGGTGACGAGGTTTCCGCTGTTCTCAGCGGCCAGAGAGGCATTGCTGAGCACGCGTTGGAATTCGGCGTGGTTTTCGATCAAATGGTCCGCAGGGAGGACGATCATCGTCGCCATCGGATCACGGGCTACGACCCAGCCCACGGCGAGGGCGATAGCTGGGGCGGTATCGCGTTTTTCCGGCTCGGCCACGATGTTTTCGGCCGGGAGCGTCGTGATGAGCGAGCGGACGGTGGCCTCCTGCTGCTTGTTGGTGAGAATGAGGATGTTTTCCTTCGGCACGATGCCGTCGAGGCGGTCGATGGTGAGTTCGAGGAGGGTTTTGTCGCCAAAGAGCTTCAGAAGCTGTTTTGGCTGGGCATCGCGGCTGATCGGCCAGAAGCGCTGGCCGCTGCCTCCGGCGAGAATGAGGGCGTAACGTTTAGGGAGGGCGGATTTGCTCATGAGTGCGCGGTTCTTAACTACGGAGCAGGGATCGGGCAAATTCCTCTTTGGAGTTTGTTCGCCGCAGGCTTATGATGGCTGATGCAGCCCGATAACCCCGCCGCCCGCTACGAAAACTACGCCACCGTCATCGCCCCCGCCGCCGCTGGCTGCGCTTTGGGCATTCTTTTCGGTCGTGGCATGCGTCGTGGCTCCTCGAATGTGATCGCCCTCGCCCTGCTGGCCGCCAGTGCCGCCGTGGCGGCTCCAGTCATCACCGATCTCATCCAGCGCACCGCGAACCGCCCTTCCACCGAACGCGGCAGCCGCCGCCGTCTCGAAGGCATCCTCAGCCACGGCATCCCCGATGGAGAAGCGAGCGAGTTCTTCGTGGATGCGCCGGGAGCCGATCCGTTTCCAGCGATGACGCGGTGATCAGCGCAGGCTGCTGCGCATTCGTGCGGCAGTCAGCAAGGCCTCAAAGCATGCGGCATCGGCTTCACGGGTATCGCTGACGAGGACGTGGCTGTATTCAGGCCAGTGGGACATCTCCTCCGCCGCGTTTTTCATGCGCAGTTCAAAGGCGGCGGTATCCTCCGTGGCACGGCCGCTGAGGCGGGCGCGGAGTTCATCAATGCTGGGAGGCATGACGAAGATATCGAGCAGGCAACGGCGGATGTACTCATCATCACTGGAGCGGACCTGGGTGGCTCCTTGCACGTCGATGTCGAGGATGACATCGATGCCGCGCTGCAAATTGTCGATCACATAGCTCTTCAGCGTGCCGTAGCGGCGGCCGTGGACGTGGGCGTGCTCGAAGAACTCACCACACCCGATCTTTTCGACGAAATCGGCCTCCTGAAGAAAGAAGTAATCCTTGCCATCCTCCTCGCCGGGGCGAGGAGCACGGGTGGTGCAACTCACGGAGAAAATGGCCTCTCCACGGTCGCACACACGGCGGGCGAGCGTGGTCTTGCCGGTGCCGGAAGGGCCGGAGAGGATGATGAGGAGGCCGAGGCGCTGCACGGGGAAATTCATGCGGTGCGTTAGCGTGAGGTGGCGGGGTGGCAAACGGGAAAAATCACAGCAGGCCGTGCTCGCGAAAGCTGAAGTAAGGCAGCTCTCGGGATTCGGAAGGGCTGCCAATGATGACGTGATCCTGAAGGAGGAGTCCCATCGTCTCGGAGGCCTCTCGGAGCCGACGCGTGAGGCGGCGGTCGGCATCGCTGGGCACGGGATCACCGCTGGGATGGTTGTGGATGAGGATGAAGGCGTGGGCGTTGTGAGTGAGCGCCTTCTTGAGGATGTCACGCGGTGCGGCGGTGCATTCGTTGAGGCTGCCACGGAAGATTTCCTCCGCACGGAGGAGTGTCAGTTTCGTGGTGAGCAGCACGAGCCGCACGGATTCATAGCTCAGCGCCTGCAACTCGGAGCCGATGAACTCATACACACGTTTTGGATGATCGAGCACGATGTCCCGCTGCAAGGTCTCGCGGGCGGCGCGGCGGCCGATTTCAAAAGCGGCGGCGAGCTTGGCGGCCTTCGCGGGGCCGAGGGCCTTGATTTTCGTCAGCGCGGCAGGTTCCAGGCGGGTGAGCTCGCGGAGAGAACGATGCTCCCGCAGCATGCGCTCGCCGATTTGCAGGGCGTTTTCGCCTTTTGTGCCGGTGTTGATGAAAAGCGCCAGCAGTTCCGCATCTGAAAGCGCCTGCGGACCAAGGCGGAGCAGGCGCTCACGCGGGCGGTCGTACTCCGGGATGTCGTGGATGCGGTGGGACATAATGATCGGTCTGGATCGGTCAGATCGGACGCATCCGACAGATCAATGAATCGCCCGGCACTGCTCCAGCAGGCCGTGGAGGTAGCCTGCGATGTCTTCCATCGCCTGCTTGTGCGGGGTGCCCGGCAGGCCGATCAGATCGGCACGGGCGCTCACCAGCATGTCTTGGGCGAATTTGACCGCCCTCTCGACTGCTCCATCGTAATCGGCGATGCCGGCGAGGATGCTGGTGTCCATCGGCTCACCTTTGAGCAGCATGCGGCTGAGCTTTTGCTTCTGCGCCTCCGTGGCTCCTTCGAGGAGGTAAAGGATGGGTAGCGTGAGCTTTCCACGCGCAAGATCCGTGCGGAGGGTCTTACCCACGGTTTTTTCATCGCCGACGAGGTCGAGGCAGTCGTCGTAAATTTGATACGCGGTGCCGAGCTTCAGGCCGTAATCACGCAGGGAGTGCTGAATGTGCTCGGATTGGTGATTGAGCCGTGCGCCGAGTTCGCAGGCGGCGGCGAAAAGCGCGGCCGTCTTCATCTCGATCATCTTCAGATAATCGGTGACGGAGAGATTCAGATCAAAGCGGCGCTGCGTCTGTAAAATCTCGCCGGAACACACATCGCGGGAGGCGCGGGCGATGGTGCGGCAGACGTGGGTGTCATCGAACTCGGTCGCCAGCTCGAGGGCATAGGCGAAAAGGCTGTCTCCGAGCAGCACGCTGAGGCTGCTGCCCCATTTGGCGACGGCAGTGGGCACCTGACGGCGGATATCCGCCTCGTCCATGATATCGTCATGAACGAGCGAGGCGATGTGGACGAGTTCCAGAATGACGGAGAGGCGTGTGTGACCTTCGTGCGTGCCGCCGGTGGCACCGCCGGAGAGTACCGCCAGCGCGGGACGGATGCGCTTGCCGGAGGTTTTGCAGACGTAACTGACGTAGCCCTCGACCCCGGGATCAAACGCACGGGCCTGCTCGAGGATGGCGGCTTCCACACGCTCCAAGTCCGCTCGCACGAGGTGGAACGGGAAAACAGGATTACTAGCGCTGACGGCGGGGGCGGTCATGGTACGCAGGTTCCTTCCACCAGAGCGGCGACGTAGTCAAATGCCCCGCCGGTCCTCATGATGCTGCGATTTTCAAAAGATGTGAAAGCTAGCCGGTCCTCATCGTGCCCGTGAGGCCAGAATACCTGCGACGATGGCATTCGCGATAGCCTGACGGTGTGCGGTGAGGGAGCAGAGCCACGAATTCGAGCGGTGGGTGAGGTAACCGCATTCCACGAGTAGGGCGGGCGCTTTCGTCTCACGCAGCACCACCAGACGTTTGCGCTGCACGAGCATACGGCAGCCGAGCTTGACGTATTTGTCGAACGTGGTGTTCAGCCGCTGGGCGAGGTAGAGGCCTTTGGGGCCATAATAATGCATCTCCGCGCCGTTTTTGCCGAAGTCCCTGCCGTCCGCATTGAAATGAACGCTGACGAAGATCGAAGAGGGTACCTTGTTGGCTAGGCGGGCACGCTGTTTGAGCTCCACAAAGGTATCTGTGCGGCGGATCATCACCGTTTTAATGCCCATGGCCCGCAGACCAGTCTCGACGCGCTTGGCCACATCGAGGGCGAGGTGTTTTTCGACCCGTTGATACCAGATCGTGCCAGGATCTTTGCCGCCGTGCCCGGCATCGATCACGACCGTGTTAAAGCGAAACTGGGCCTGAAGAGAAACGGGGACCGTCAACGCCATCGCAAGCGCCAGTAAAGCGAGGAGAGGGCGATCAAACGGCGGGCGCATGTCATTTGGGGATCTTGAGAGATTTACCAGCGCGGATCATATCGCCCTTCAGGCCGTTGGCGGCCCTCAGCTTGGCCACAGTGGTACCGTTTTTTGCCGCGATGACCGAAAGAGAGTCGCCAGCTTTGATGGTGTAGCTGCCGCCCTTGCTCTTCGATTTGCTGCTGGGAGAAGATTTTTTCTTCTTCGGCGGCGTGTAATCCCTCTGTGGAGTCGGTTCGCCACCGTGAGAGCTGCGCCAGGAGGTGTAGTCCGCCTCCGGCTTGCCCGAGGTGCCACCTGCCACCCACTCCGACTTATAATCGCCGTCCGCATCAAAGGGATACTCGTTCTGCGCCATCGAGTGCGGCGGCGTCTCCTTCGAGCCGTGCAGATTGATCACCGGCAGGTTCTTCGGTAGGCCCTTGATCGAAGGGCCGCCGCAGGAGGATAGCACCAGCGCCAGGGCCAGACAGGGAGCGGGAAGGAAATGACTCACGGAGAAGTTCATGCCGGGGGCGGGGTTTACTTGATCTCCGGCGTGTGAAAGCGGCTCACCACGCGCTTCACCCTCGGAATGCCCTGGGCGTCCTTTTCAAAGATCACCGTGCGCTCGTGGTAATACTTTGCGTCTCCCTGCGGCAGCGAGAATTTCCAGGGCGTGTCGGTAGCGGGGCCTTCGAAAGGGTTTTTGATCAGGCTGTAAACGGTGCGCCCGTCCATGCCGGGCTTGATCGTTTTGAATCCCAGCTCGGAAAAGCCGATCGAGTAGCGGGTGTCCGTCGAGCCAAAGTGCATCAGCGCATTCATCGATTCATTGAAGCCGTAGCCCCAATTCACCATCGAGTTCGCCGCCATGAGAAGCGGGATGATGATGATCACGATGGGCGTGAAGAAGTACCAGTTGCGTTGGAGAAAGGACTTTTGTTGCATGCGGTCACCATGCTGTCTGCGTCCGGCGGAGGTGGCAAGGGCAAAGCTCAGCGATGATCCACGCCTATTCCACCACCACCTTGATGACCACCTTGAAAACCTGCTCCGGCTTCTCCCACTCGATGCAGGGCGCATGGGCATCCTCCGGCCACAGGATGGCGAAATGCCCGGCGCTGACGTGCAGTGGTGTGGTGTAAGCGGTGAGCTTCCACAACGCGGCGTCTTTTTCGTCAGAGTAGGCCATCATCTCCTCCTTCATCGTGTCCAAAGGTGCCCACAGGATGGTCTCGCGACCACTTTGGATGAACTGCACGTCGATGTACTTCCGGTGTGCTTCAAATTTAGCCTTTTCGAGCGGCTTCGTCTCATACGTCTGCACCAGCGCAAAGCAGTGATCGCCATCCAAATCATGCCGCCCAAGCTCCTGCGTGCCGTCCACGGTGCGCAGGAAGGCAAAAGCCTTCGCGAAGCGAGAGTTCAGCGTTTCGTAGCGGGCGGCGTTGGAAAGGGTGTCGAGGACCATGCGCTGTTTTGGAGCAGGGAAGAGGCTTCTTCAAGCCACCAGATTCTGGATCACGTTGCCATGAATGTCCGTGAGACGGTAGTCGCGGCCTTGAAAGCGGTAGGTGAGGCGGGTGTGGTCGAGGCCGAGGAGGTGGAGGGCGGTGGCGTTGAGGTCGTGGATGTGGACGGGGTCTTTGACGATGTTGTAGCTGAAGTCGTCGGTCTCGCCGTGGACGTGGCCACCTTTGACGCCGGCTCCGGCCATCCAGACGCTGTAGCAGCGCGGGTGGTGATCGCGGCCGTGATTGTCGCGAGTGAGCACGCCCTGCGAATACACCGTGCGGCCAAACTCGCCGCCCCAAATGACGAGCGTGTCATCGAGCATGCCACGTTCTTTGAGCTCGGCCAAAAGCGCTGCGGTGGGCTGATCGGTGTCGTGGCACTGGCTTTTGATGCCGCTGGGCAGGTTGTTGTGCTGATCCCACCCGCGATGGTAGAGCTGGATGAAGCGCACGCCGCGTTCGGCGAGCCGGCGGGCGAGGATGCAGTTCGCGGCATACGTTCCCGGCTTCTTCGATTCGGGGCCGTAGCGCTCGTGGATGTCGGCGGGCTCTTTGGAAAGATCGGCGAGGTCGGGCACGGCGGACTGCATGCGGAAAGCCATCTCGTATTGGTCGATGCGGGCCTGCGTTTCGGGATCGTGGTAATCAGCGAGTTTGAGGCGGTTCAGCGCGGCGACATCGTTGAGCATGGCACGGCGGCGCTCGGTGGTGATGCCGGGCGGATTGGACAGAAAGAGCACGGGATCCTTGCCGGAGCTCATGCGCACGCCCTGATACTTCGACGGCAGGAAACCGCTGCCCCACATGCGCTCGTGCAGCGGTTGCGCGTTTGTGGGGCCGCTGGGACGCGAGATGAGCGCGACAAAGGCCGGCAAGTCTGCGTTGTCCGAGCCGAGGCCATACGACACCCAGGCGCCAAACGCGGGCCGCCCGCCAATTTGATGCCCCGTTTGCAGCAGCGTCATCGCCGGATCGTGATTGATCGCCTCCGTGTGCAGCGAGCGGATGAGGCAGATCTCATCGGCGAACTTCGACGTGTGCGGCAGCAACTCGCTCAGCCACATGCCGCTCTGACCATGCTGAGCAAACTTGAACACCGACGGCGCGATGGGGAAGCGCTTCTGCCCCGCCGTCATGCCCGTGAGCCGCTGCTCACCACGCACGGAGTTCGGCAAATCCTTGTCGAATTGCGAGGCGAGCCCCGGCTTGTAATCAAACAGATCGAGCTGCGACGGTGCACCCGCCTGCGTGAGCCAGATGATGCGCTTCGCTCTCGGCGCAAAGTGTGCCGCTGGTGAGGCGAAGAGTTTC
>JBEIGR010000120.1:0-11355 GCA_040381795.1 Verrucomicrobiaceae bacterium
AACGGCCATGATGGCTCCCATGAAGCTCTGGATGTTCACGGTGGTGCCGGTGAGCTTCAAGGCGAGCACGACGCCGAGCAAGGCGGCTGGGATCGTGGTGAGCACGATGAGGGCGAGACGCAGGCTTTGGAAGTTGGCGACGAGCAGGAGGAAAATGGTGATGATGGCGATGAGGAGGCCGTTTTGCAGGCCGCTTTGAAGTTCCTTCATCGGCGGGACCTGGCCGCGGAGGGCGACGCTGGTGCCGGTGGGCGCAGGGTTGTCGGCGATGACTTTTTCGACCTGTTTGGCGACGGAACCGAGCGGTTGGTCATGCAGGTTGGCGATGACCGAAACGGTGCGGGACATGTTGTAGCGGTCGTATTGGCCGATGACGTTTCCTTCGGTGATTTTGGCGATGTTGCGCAGCGGGACGGTGGTTTGTTTGTCGCTGCTGACGGGCAGGTTGCGCAGGTCTTCGAGGCTTTTCATCATCGTCTGCGGCACCTGGACTTGCAGGCTGTAGCTTTGGCCGCTTTTGGGGTCGGCCCAGTAGTTCGGCACCGTGAATCGGCTGCTCGCAGTGGCGGCAACGAGGCTGCGCGTGGCATCGCTCATTTTCACGCCGAGCAGGCCGGCGCGTTCGCGGTCGATGTTCACATCGACGCTGGGGTAGTCGAGTGTTTGGCTGAACTGCACGTCTCGCAGGTCTCTGAGCTCGGCGAGCTTGACGCGAAGGGTTTCGGCATGGGCACGACTGGCGGCGAAGTCTTTGCCGCTGACGGCGACTTCGATGGGCGTGGGCGATCCGAGCGACATGACACGCGAAACGATGTCGGCAGGCTCGAAGGAGAACAAAACGGCTGGAAACTCGGCGGCGAGCTTGGCGCGGAGTTTTTCGCGAAGTGCGGCGATGGGCGGCGAGCCATCTTTGAGCTGGATTTGCATTGTGGCCTCCTCGGGGCCGCTGTTCCATTGGTAGATGAGATTGACGGGGTAATTCGGCGCATGTACGCCGATGAGGCCCATGCTGGTGGCGATGGGGGCTTCCTCGCCAATCATGGCGAGCGTGCGTGTGGCGATCTGCTCGGTGGTTTCGAGTCGCGTGGCGGTGGGAGCGCGGAGGCGGAGCTGGAGCTGACCGGCGTCGATCTGCGGAAAGATTTCGGTGCTGAGGAAGGGAATGAAGAGCGTGATGGCGAAGATCGTGCCGACGAGGTAGGCGGGGACGAGGAGGTGGCGCAGGGCGATGGATGGATTGAAGAGTGGTGCAAGCCTCTGGCTTGCTTTCTGAGCAGCCGGGACGGCTGCACCACTCTCCCGATGCCACCAGATGCTCAAAATCGGCACGAGCGTGCTGGAGAGCAAATACGATGCGATCATCGCAAAGCCGACCGCGAGGGACAAAGGCAGGAACAGGGCCTTCGCAGCACCAGTCATGAAGAAGCTAGGCACGAAGACGGCCAGGATGCAGAGCATGGAAAGCGAGCGCGGGCCGATGGTTTCCTCGGAGGCGTCGAGGACAATGCGGGCCAACGTAGAACGAGTTTTCCAACTCGTTTCCCCGTTCTCAGAGGAACGAGTTGGAAAACTCGTTCTACGTCGGTGGATGTTTTCAATCTCCACGGTGGCTTCATCGACGAGGATGCCGACGGCGAGGGCGAGACCTCCCAGCGTCATCAGATTGACCGTGTAACCACCGATCCACAGTGCGAGCACGGCGGCGGCGATGGCGATGGGGATGTTCAGCACGACGATGAAAGCGCTGCGGAGATCACGGAGGAAAAGCAGCACCATCAAGCCAGTGAGGCAGGCTCCGAGGATGCCCTCTTTCACTAGGTCTTCGATGGCGCGGATGATCCAAGGGCTTTGGTCGAACTCGAAGGTGACGTTGATGTCCTCGGGGCAGGCGGCTTTGAATTTACCGAGGTTTTGCTTCACCAGCTCGACGACGCTGAGCGTGGAGGCATCGCTGCGCTTCGTGACGGGCATGTACACGGTGCGTTTGCCATTCACGATGGCGATGCTGGTCATGAGGTCGCTGCCGTCGCTGACTTCGCCGATCTCGCGTACATAGACCGCGCCCTTATCAGTGACCTTCAGCGGCACGGCGGCGAGGTCCTGGATGTTTTTCACGACCGCGTTCGTCGGGACGATGGGGAAGCTGTTGGGCAGCGCGAGATTGCCGCTGGGGCTCATCGTGTTGGCCTCGGTCATCGCTTTGACGACGTCGTCGGGGGACAAACCATAAGCGCGGAGGCGGTCGGGCTTCACGTTGATCAAAATGGTGCGGGCACTGCCGCCGAAGGGTGGTGGGGCGCTCACGCCAGGTAGTGTGGCGAAGAGCGGGCGCACCATGTTCAGCGCAGCGTCCTGCATCTGGCCGACGGTGCGCGTGGGATTGTCCGTGGAGAAGACGAGATTGCCCACGGGCACGCTGCCGGCGTCAAAGCGCGTCACAAAGGCTCCCGGCGTGCCCGGCGGCATGAAGCTGCGGCTGCGGTTCACATAGGCGATGGTTTCCGAGAGCGCCGCCGACATGTCGGTGCCCGGATGAAACTGGAGCTTCATGATGGAGGCTCCCTGAATGTTCTTGGACTCCACATGCTCAATGCCCGCGATGTAGAGAAAGTGGTACTCGTAGTAGTAGGTCAGGTAGCCTTCCATCTGCGCCGCATCCATGCCGCCATACGGCTGCGCAACATAGATGGTGGGAATGCCCAGCGGCGGGAAGACATCGCGCGCCATTTTTTGCGTGGCGATCCATGAACCTAGCAAAACCGCCACGACTGCGACGAGGATTGTCCAAGGATGGCGAAGGGCGAAGCGGGGGAGGGACATGAAGGATCGGTCGCGGAAGCGGGGCGTGGTAACTGGAGGGAGAGGGTGGGTCTTTCAAGCTGGATCCGCCTGGGCGAGACGCTTGTAGTTAGGACCGCCAAGGAATGTGTGCTGATCCGTCTTGCGAGCACAGAGGGCGTGCCAGAGGGTGATCACATGAGACACACTGAAAATCATCGAGCGCATCGGATTGGCTGGCTGAGAGCTGCGGTGCTGGGGGCTAATGATGGGATTGTTTCCACGGCGAGTTTGATCGTGGGCGTGGCGGCGGCGGAATCGAGCCCTGGGAATGTCCTCGTCGCGGGTATCGCGGGATTGGTGGCTGGGGCGATGTCGATGGCTGCGGGGGAGTATGTGTCGGTGAGTTCCCAATCCGACACCGAACAGGCGGACATGGAACGCGAGCGCCATGAGCTCGCGACGGACCCTGAGCATGAGCACGCGGAACTCGCGGCGATTTATGTGGGCCGTGGACTCGATTCAGAACTGGCCGGTCGAGTGGCGACACAGTTGATGGCGAAGGATGCGCTGACGGCTCATGCACGCGATGAACTGGGCATTTCAGACACCTTGAGTGCGAAGCCTGTGCAGGCGGCTTTTGCTTCGGCGGGCACCTTTGCTGTTGGGGCAGCCCTTCCACTGCTGCTGGTCCTGGTGGTGCCTGCGTCCGCGCTGGTCTGGACGGTGTCACTGAGCTCTCTGCTTTTCCTGGCGTTGCTGGGGGCGCTGGCGGCTCGTGCCGGTGGTTCGCCTGTTTTGAAGTCGGCGCTGCGCGTGGCTTTCTGGGGCGCTTTGGCGATGGGGCTGACGGCGGGCGTCGGGGCGTTGTTTGGGGCGGCGGTGTGAAGCAGATGAATCAATCAGCCGAATAAAAGCTGCTTTAACAGTCCCAATACCGCGCAGACTCCGATCACCGGCATGAGACCGACTTTGAAGCGCAGCATGGCGATGAAGGCAGCAACGGCGAGGGCGGCGATGAAGACATTGAAGCCGCCGCTCGCGGGCCAAAGGGCATCTTGGGTGAACTTGACGCCGAGATTGAGGATGACGCCGACGACAGCGGCGGTGATGGCGGTCAAAGCGGCGCTGAGGCGGGGTTGCTCGCCGAGTTTCTCGATGTGCGGGGCACCGAGGAAGATGAAGAGGAAGCAGGGCAGGAAAGTCGCCCAGGTGGTGATGAGGGCACCGAGCATGGCTCCGGCGAGCGGACTGAGCACACCGGGATGCTGCCAGCCGCCGACGAAGCCGACGAATTGCAGCACCATGATGAGCGGGCCGGGCGTGGTCTCGGCGAGGGCGAGTCCGCTCATCATTTGAGGATGCGTGAGCCAGCCGTGCGTTTCGACAGCTTGTTGAGCGACATACGGCAGCACGGCGTAAGCCCCGCCGAAGGTGACGAGGGCGGCTTTGCTAAAGAAGAAGCCCTGCTGAGCCTGCGTGCTGCTCCAGCCGAGCCAGGCGGCGATGCCGAAAACCGGCAGCCACCAAAGCGTGAGGCAAATCGTGCTGACGATGAATGTGCGAGTCCAGGTAGCGGGCTTCACCGGTGGTAGCTCGATGGCATCCGTTTCTTTGGCTTCGCCGTGGCCTTTGCCTGCGGGAAATTGACTGCGAGGGCCGAAGTAACCGAGGAGAGCCGCTGCGGCGATGATGAGGACGAACGAGACGTGGAAGAAATAGATCGCGATGAAGCTGGCGGCAGCGAGACACCACAGCGCGGGCGATTTGAGCGCTTTTTTGCCAATACGCAGCACCGCCTCGGCCACGACGGCGATCACCGCGCCGAGCAGGCCATGGAAAATGGCTGCCAGCCAAGGCAGATGCCCTCCAGCCATGTAAAGCCAGCTCAGGCCGAAGAGGATGAACACCGATGGCAGCACAAACAACGCGCCCGCCGCGATGCCGCCCTTCGCGCCATGCAAGCGCCAGCCGAGGTAGGTGGCGAGTTGTTGCGCCTCGGGGCCGGGTAGTAGCATGCAGAAGTTCAGCGCATGAAGAAAATGCGCGTCACTAATCCAGCGGCGCTTTTCGACCAACTCCTTGTGCATGATGGCGATCTGCCCGGCAGGACCGCCGAAGCTGATGAAGCCGAGCTTCAGCCAGTAACGGAGGGCTTCAGTGAAGGTGGGCATGGGAAGGGGAGAAGAGTTGCCAGTCTTACATCCAGATGTTTGGGGAGAAAAATTTTGCTCAACTCAGATTTCGCCGTTTGGCAGCGTTTTTGAAGTCTGTGTCGGGAGTTGGCGGTAGGTTTCTAGGCCAGGAAAAATCGGAATTGGACATTCGCTGGATCGTCGGTAAGGGCAGGCACCCTTCGAATGCGTGGATAGCTCAGTGGTAGAGCGGCTCGTTTACACCGAGTTGGTCGGGGGTTCGAATCCCTCTCCGCGCACCATTTCTCAAGCCGCCATCGGCAGCTCTTCGGCCACGGGCAGCGGCTCCACGGTGCGGGTGATTTTCACGAGGCGTGCGGCGTAAAAGCCGTCAAAGCCGCCATCGAGTGGTGTGCGGCGCAGCTCGGCCTCCAGTTCCCATTCGCCAGGGTGGCGGAGCAGGAATTGTTGCACCTGATGCTCGTTTTCACCTGGGAGGATGCTGCACGTCGCATAGACGAGCTTGCCACCGGGGCGCAGCATACGGCTGTAGTTCTCCAAAATTTCCGCCTGGAGGCCCTGGAGGCGGTTCACCTCATCTTCGGCCAGTTTCCACTTCGTATCTGGATTGCGCCGGAGGACGCCGAGGCCGCTGCATGGCACATCGAGCAAGACGCGGTCGGCATGCGCGGCGAGGCGTTTGATGGTTTTGGAGCCTTCGATCTCGCGGGTTTCGATGATGTCGACTCCGGCACGAGCGGCGCGTTTTTTGAGTTCAGCCAGTTTCCAAGCGTGGACATCCAAGGCGTGGATTTTGCCCTTGTTACGCATCAAAGCAGCCGTGTGGAGCGCTTTACCACCGCCACCGGCGCAGGCATCGATCACCTTCATGCCGGGAGCGACTTCTAAAAAGGGTGCGATGAGCTGTGAGGCGGCATCTTGGACTTCAAAGAGGCCTTCTTTAAAGCCGGGCGTGCTGAAAACATTCTGCCGCTGCACGAGGCGCAGAGCTGAAGGCACGTCTTCAACGGCCTCGGCCTCGAAACCATACTCCGCCAACTTTTCTCGCATGCTGCGGCGGTCGCCCTTCAGCGTGTTGACGCGGAGGAAGACATCTGCGGGGTGGTTCATGGCTTCGCGCAGAGCGGGCCAGGCGGCTCCAATCTCGGCGGAGCATCGGGCATCCATCCAGTCTGGTATCGAGGCGCGGAGAGCATCGGATACTTTTTGTTTGGCGCGTTTTTGCACCTCTTCGGAGGTCAAAAGGGGATCGTGGTCGTCATGCGGTAGTTCGCGGCCATGGGAGAGCCAGTAGGCGGCCCAGACCTTGGCGCAGGACTCGGGCGTGATCTCATCGGGCTTGGCGTGAGCGGCATCGGGCAGGCCGGCGAGGTGCCAAAACCAGCGCCACCAGCGGACGCATTCGTAAATCGACTCCGCGAAGAGGCGGCGATCACGGCTGCCCCATTTACGATGGCGTTTGAAGGTGAATTCGATCACGCGGTCGGCGTAGCGACGGCCTGCAAAGACCTCGCCGAGGGCGTTGACGATCTCATCGAGCATGTGGGGAGGCACCTTCATAGGATCAAGCAGCCTTCCGTTCGATGCGGCGGCGTAGCAGCGGGGAGCGCTCACCTTTAACGACACCTTCATTGATGGTCACGGACCGCACATCCATGCGGCTAGGCACGTCATACATGACATCGAGCATGATGCGCTCGAAGATGCTGCGCAGGCCGCGAGCACCGGTGCCGCGTGTGACGGCTTCTTTGGCCATCGCCAGCATGGCATCCTTGGTGATGGATAGCTCCACGCCGTCCATGCCGAGGAGTTTGGAGAACTGTTTCGTGAGCGCATTGCGTGGCTCCGTGAGCACACGCATGAGCTCGGCCTCGGTGAGGGCTTCCAGCGGGCAGATGATGGGCAGGCGACCGATGAATTCGGGGATGAGGCCGTAGCTGAGCAGGTCCTCGGGTTCGACAGTGATCTTTTTGGGATCGGCTTCAGCGGCGATGTGGGATTCGATGCTGGCAAAGCCGAGCGTTTTCTTGCCGCGGCGGCGTTTGATCATCTGTTCCAGACCCACAAAGGCTCCGCCACAGATGAAGAGAATGTTCTCCGTGTTCACCTGGATGTACTCCTGCTGCGGATGCTTGCGACCGCCTTGCGGTGGTACGTTGCACACGGTGCCTTCGATGATTTTGAGCAGCGCCTGCTGCACGCCTTCGCCGGAGACATCGCGGGTGATGCTGACGTTTTCGGTCTTGCGGCCGATTTTGTCGATCTCATCAATGTAAACGATGCCCACCTCGGCGCGGGCCACGTCGTAATCGGCGGCTTGAAGGAGGCGCAGGATGATGTTTTCCACGTCTTCACCTACATAACCAGCCTCCGTGAGGGTGGTGGCATCGGCGATGGAGAAGGGAACGTTCAACAACTTCGCCAGCGTTTTGGCGAGGAGTGTCTTGCCACAGCCGGTGGGGCCGATGAGGAGCACGTTGCTCTTTTCGATATCGACGTCATTCGGATCGAGCGTGGCGGCGATTTTGTTTTTCGAAGCACCTCCGTTGCGGGCGGCCTGCTGCTGGGCGTGGAGGATGCGCTTGTAGTGATTATGCACGGCCACGCTGAGCACTTTCTTGGCCTGCGGCTGGCCGATCACATGCTGGTCGAGCAGCGCCATGATGTCGGCAGGGCGGGGGACGAGCAGCCCGGCGGGATTATCCTGTTCCTTGGTGGCTTCTCGATCGAGGATGTTTTTGCAGACGTTGATGCAGTTGTCGCAAATATACACGCCTGGCCCGGCGATTAGTTTGCGGACCTCCGCATGGCTTTTGCCGCAAAAGGAGCAGAGGGTGACATTGGAGCCGCGAGCCATGAAGTGTTTTTTGGGTGGGGGAGAAAGGCGTTTGATCATCGCACGCACGCATCCCCATCGTCAAGGTAACGCTTGCCAATCTCTCAGCACGATCTGGTTCTTTGCATCACGATGAAAAATGGCTCTGGCAGCCCATGAGGCTTCCTTCAGGCGAAGAAAAAGATTTTCATACCTCACCAATCCGCTCGCTTTGGCCCAATCCGCTGTGCCGAGGCCCGCGATGACTGCTCCCGGTGGAATCAAGGCCTCATCTGCGAACCACGCCTGCGGCACGATCTTTCTCAATGCCTCAAAATGCGCCTGACGCAGTTCTTGCGCCCAAAACGACCTCAAGGCAGGCAGATGCAGCAGCGCCCGTTCGGATGCGAATTTCGCCAGTCCTGCCTCAGCGAGCCACATTTCTCCTTCATGGCCTTCCAAACGAACTTCGAGCGCATCGGCGGGCATTTCGAGCTTAGGGAGCCACTTTTCTAGCCACGATTGGAGCTGCTCAGGGAGCCGTTTTTTGGCGAGGCGATGCTCCAGCACCTGCCGAGCCGCCTGCCAGCGGGTGAGGCGATAGCCCGCTGATTCGACGGCTTCCTGCGAAGCGGTCGGGAGATCAGGGAGAGATGGTGTGGGCATGCTTCCTCCTAAACCTGCGAATGTGAGTTTCAATATGGACAGTTGCCTTGGAGGGCATGGTATGTAAAAATTTTCTCACTTGTGGTGTCATCATCATCTTTTACCCCCTCGAAACGCCGTGCCTTTACTCTTGTGGAGACTTTGGCCTGCGTTTTGATCGTGGGGATTCTTGCTATCCTCGCCATCGGTTGGTTCGCTGGGCATCGCGAAACCGTCGTCAGCATCTCCCGCCAGCGCAATGCGCAGGAGATCGTGAGCATGGCGGTGTGCGCCACGGCGGCTGGCTGTGAATTCGTGGTGCCTGGGGACAAGGCTTCCAGCGTTCAAAACCTCATCACAGGCACTTACGGCACCGTGGGCATCTGGAAGGGAAAGCTCTTCCGCCTCACCAACCTGGATCTAGAGCAGTTCGCAGGCTCACTGTCCTTTGTGAAGATGGAGGGGAATCTTATCCTCTACGACCATACCGGCTCGCAGCCGATGTGATGAATCTTTTTGAATGAGTGGAGCGGGTGAAGGGAATCGAACCCTCGTATGATGCTTGGGAAGCACCCGCTCTACCATTGAGCTACACCCGCCTCGGCTGGGGCGAGGCGCTAGAATGGCGGTGGCGGTTCGCTTGTCAACGCGGCACGCATGCGTGGATTTATTTGCCGCGTGCGAGCATGACGCGGAAGCCGATGGTGTTCCGCCGGGTTTCGGCGGGCACGGCTTGGCGGGCGGAAGCCTGGAGTTCATCGGGCGTGGCGCTACGCCAGTTTCCCCCGCGCACAGTGGCTAGGGCGGACTTGGCTTTTTCGCCTTCTTTGGGCTTGGGGGCTGCTTCAAAATCTGTGCTCACCCACTCGCTGACGTTGCCAGCGAGGCCGGAGATACCTTCGCGATTCGAGGCTAGGGCGGCGACACTGGCTGGGATGCCGAATTTATCCTCATACCCGGCGATGAACTGATCGAGGCTGGCTTTCCGACCGGTGGCGGGATCAGCAAGGTTATCGATGTGATTGGGTGGAGGCCAATCATAACCCCAGGGATAGACGCCGCGGATGCGGCCATTGCGTTCGGCAGGGGTGGTGCCGCGTTCGGGGGGGAGGCCCACGGCTCGGCTCCATTCTTCATCGGAGGGGAGGCGATATTCGTCTTTCGCACCGATGAGGCCAGCATTGCGTTCACGTTCGGTGAGCCAGCGGCAGAAGGCGCGGGCCTCTTCACGATCCACGCCGACGACGGGAAGGTTGGCTCCTTTGTTGTTGCCGCCCGCATCGTCCATCTTGCCGGGTTTGCGTGCATTGGCGGAGCGGGCGTATTCTTGAAAGTCGCGGTGGCGTGTCTCCCAGGCTGAAATCATCAAATTATCATCGAGGGGCACCATGCGCATGCCGAGGCTGTTGGCGCTCCATTCGCGGCCAAAGTTCACCGCTTTGCGCGTCTGCATATCGCTGAAGAGCTCGATCTGCTCGCCCTCTCGCACCTCTCCTTCGAGGACGACATCAGCAAAGCCTTCGCCACGCAGTTCGACCTCAAACGGGCCGGTGCGGACGCGGGGCAGTTCGAGTGGGGTTTCACCGAGGAGTTGTTCGTGCATGTAAACACGCACTTTTTCAGGCTGGCTGCGCAGGATGACGCTGCCGTAGGTCTGGCGCTCGACGCGGAGGTAAAAGGCCTGCCAGTTTTTCTCATCGTCACCGGCGTTTTCCTCCTCGCTATCTTCATCGGGCATCTCAGCGGCTTCGGGCTGGCCGCTTTCGACGAAGTAGAAGGGCTCGACGACATAATGATGCTCCTGGCTGAGGAAGGAGCCGTCGCGGTCTGCCTCCGTGAGCCAGTAGCGGAAGGCCTCCGCATCACCCACGGGCACCACGACCACATAGGCGCTCTCTTTGTCCTTACCGGGCTGCGAGCGGACGACTTTCCCTTCAAAGGAGCGGTTTCCGGCATCAAGAAAGCGGCGGAAGTATTTCATCTCCACTGGCTCCGCCGTGATTTGACCGCCAGCGGCAGGTTTGAAGGCCATGCCGATGCTATTCACCCAACGCTCGCCTTTTTGTGGCAGGCGGGTGGGCTCGAGCTTCAAATCAAACACCTCAGGCTCGCCATCGCGCACGGTGTGCTCGATTTCTTCCTGCTTGTAGCCGGGCATCATGAGCTGGTAGATCACCGGCACGCCATCGGCGGGATTGAGATCGAGCGGTGTGAAACCGAGCCTCTCCTGCCCGGCGAAAACGGAAGCTCCGGGCGGTGTGGTGACGATGCGCATGCGGGGCTGGCTTTGCTTCATCGCCACGGTTTTCTCCGCACGCTGTTTTTGAGCGATCCACATGCCCACCGCTCCGCCGATGAGGGCCATGACCGCCGCGGCAGCGAGCCCCCACGTCCACAATGCTCTTCGGCTGGAAGGCAGCGGCTGGCCTTTGAGCGCGAGAGACATCTCGGCGGCATTCACGAAGCGATCCTTTGCCTGCGGGGCACAGGAGGTGCAGATCACATCATGGAGGCGACGCCACACGACGAGGTTGGCACCCGTTTCCGTGAAGGAAGGGAGATCAGGGAAATCGAGCCGGTCTTTGCCCGTGCTGGCCTCGTAGAGCACCATGCCGAGGGAAAAAATATCTGAAGCGGCGGAACCTGGCCCCTCCGGTGCCACGAAGCCCTCGGTGCCGACGAAGCTCCGCTGGCCGAGCAAGGCCACGAGGCCGATGTCCGCCAGCCGGCACTTTCCTTCGATGAAAATGAGGTTCGAGGGCTTTACATCGCGGTGGATGAGCTGGTTGCGATGAAGGTAGTCGAGGCCTTCAGCAATGTTCACCCCGAGGGCGATGCAGCGATCCGCACTGACGCGTTTATCCCGGCGCATCTGGAGGCCTAGCGTGTGCGGTTTGTAGGTCTCCGCATGGATTTCGCGGCCGGTTTCCAGATCATCGGCCAGCTCCATCACATAATAAT
>JBEIGR010000121.1:0-11349 GCA_040381795.1 Verrucomicrobiaceae bacterium
ATGGAAGATCAGCGCACGCAGCATCCGCTCGTGCAGGCCGCTCCGGTCGATCTGAAGCCGCTCCACGATCTCCTCAAGACCCGTCCGAAGGCTCGCGTGATGGTTTTGAATGCCAACGCCGTCATGATCACCACCGCGCTGCGTGGCTGTGATTCACTCTGGCTCGACTGTGCCATGATCGAAGGCGTCGGCGGCATCGAAAACACGCTCAAAGCCTGGCCCGCCGAAAAACTCTGCTTCGGCACGCATGCCCCGTTTTTCTATCCTGAGTCCTCGCTGCTCAAGCTTGTGGAATCGGAGTTGAATGGGACGCTATTGACGGCATTGACGGTGGACAATGCGAGAGCTTTTCTCGGATAGTTCTCTCATCCACCGCTCACTCAGATCGGTGAAATCTGCGTCATCTGTGGATCACCAACCGCGCAGCTTCACATGCACCTGGGCGACTTTGCCCATGTAGTGATCCATTTTGTAGTCGGTGGCGGCTTTGACCATGTGTTCCTTGGCTTTGGCGTTGTCACCGATCGATTCGAAATAGAGGCCGAGGTAGAGATGGGCGTAGCAGCGATGGTTGCGGAGGTCGTTGCCTTCGCCGGTCTCAGCGGCTTTGAGCACGTCTTCGGGCGTTGCTTTGTCGGCGAAGAGTTGATGTACCTGCTTCATCGGCACGCGGGTGTCGCCTTCGATGGGGATGAGCACCTTACGGGCGGCCTCGACGCTTTCCGCCTTTGCCACGCAGAGGAAATGCCAGGCGGCATTCTCCACGTCGTTCGTGTTGAAGGTCTGATGGGTCTCAAACTGCTCGCGACCGCCTTTGAAATCGCCGGCGTAGTAGAGGGAAAGCCCGCGCTGCCACAGCTCCGGCTTCGCTTGGGGTTCCAGCTTCAACAGCGCATCAAAGGCCTCGACGGACTCCTTGGGCTTGGCGTCGAAGAACATCTCCACACCTCGTTTGAAGGAAGTTTGAGCGGTTTCTTCGGCCAACGAGGCCGTGGTGAGTAGAAGGAGGGCAGTGAGGATTTTCATCGGTGGAATGAACGAGGCATCGTGGGGCACTTTTGCGGCTACAAGAGGTCTTCCGCGTGCGATTTGAGCATGGCATTCAAAGCGCGACGATAGGGGCTTGGCATCGGAAGATCGGCAAGCTGCTCATGCGGCACCACTTGGTGGCTTTCCGGCCACGGGACTTTGCCTTTCGGCGATTCGTGGACCCACAGCGTGACTTTGTAGCGGGTGATGCCGTAGTGTGATTTCATCAGCACGGGCGGTGGTTTGGCGTGCAGGCTTTCGGGCACTGCGGGAAGTTTCCAAAGGCCGGTGCGGCGGCTGCCGGTTTCTTGTTCGAGCAGCACGCCTTCGGCCGTGCGCAGGAAGAAGACACGCTCGGTGACCTCCGTCATCTCGGGGCGGGCGGATTTCACCGGCAGGTGCTCGGGATCGGTGGCGCGGCACTCGCCACGCACCGGGCAGAGATCACAGGCGGGCTTCGTGGGGCGGCAGTGCGTCTGGCCTAGCTCCATGAGGGCGGAATTCAGCGTGCGTGGATCGGTCGAGGTCTGCACGAGCGTGGTGGCACGCTGCCAGAGCAGATCGCGGCCTTTGGCAGAGTCGATGGGCGTGGCGTCATTGTGCAGGCGCGAGAGCACGCGGGCCACATTTCCATCCACGATGGGATGCGGGAGGTTGAAGGCAAAGCTCGCCACCGCGCCAGCGGTGTAGGGGCCGACTCCGGGGAGCTTCAAAATGGCCGCGTGATCCTGTGGAAACACGCCGCCATGCTCTTCCATGATGGTTTGAGCCAGCTTCTGAAGATGGCGTGCCCGGCGATAGTAGCCGAGACCTTCCCAGGCCTTCAAGACGACGCTTTCGGAGGCGGCGGCGAGCGTCTGCCAATCGGGAAACTGCGTCATCCATCGCGTGTAGTAGCCACGGTCGAGCACGGTGGCGATCTGCGTTTGCTGCAGCATCACCTCGGACACGAGAATGGCATACGGGTCCTGCGTGCGACGCCAGGGGTAATCTTTCCCATGATCACGAAACCACGCCATCAGCGCCTCGACCGTGGCGGAGGGATCAGGTTCGTAATGATGCGCGGGCATGCGGCACTGGAAGCGCATTTCGCGGGCTTGTGGCAAGAGGTTTCCCGGTTCTTTTCGGCGTGCTGATGAATCGCCGCCGCCTGCTCCAGTCCACACCCGCCCTACTGCTCGCGGGATGTGAAGGTCGTGGAGGCATTCCAGGCCGCATCGTCGGTGGTTCGCATGCTCGCGGGCATCGACTGCGCGAAGGTGGCTTGCCGAAGATCGGACGGAAGGAAAAGGCCGAGGTGGTGATCGTGGGTGGTGGCGTGGCGGGGCTGGCCGCAGCGCGGCGTTTACGAAAACTCGGCGTGGAAAAAATCGTCGTGCTCGAATTGGAGTCGCAACTCGGCGGCACCTCCTGCGCCGGTCAAAACAAGGTCAGCGCCTATCCATGGGGTGCTCATTATGTGCCGCTGCCGGGCCGTGACTGCGTGGAGGTGCGGCGCTTCTTTGAAGAGACGGGCATCATCACGGGTCACGATGCGGCTGGGCGGCCCATTTATGATGAACTCGCTCTCTGCCATGATCCGCACGAGCGACTCTTCATTCATGGCGAATGGATCGAAGGTTTGAATCCGCAGGACGGACTGCCCAAGCGCGAGAAAGAGCAGTTCGCGGCCTTTCAGGCTGAAATCGAGCGCTGGAGATCCAAACGAGGTCGTGACGGCAAAATGGCTTTTGTGCTTCCGGTGGATGCTTCGAGTCGCGATCCCGAAATCCTCGCTCTGGATGCCCTGACGATGGCGAAGTGGATGCAGGAGCAAGCTTTCGATAGCGAGGCCCTACGCTGGCATGTTGAGTATGCCTGCCGCGATGATTTCGGCGGGAATCTGGACGAGGTCTCCGCGTGGGCAGGCCTGCACTACTTCGCCAGCCGCACCGGCGAAGCCGCGAATGCCGAGCGTGACACCGTGCTCACCTGGCCACAGGGGAATGGAAAGCTCGTCGAACTGCTGGCCGAAGGTTTGGAAGGTCTGCGCGTCAACGCCATGGCCTTCGGCGTGGAGATCACCAATGGCACACCCAAGGTCAAAGCCATCGACGCACGCGGTGAGGCCTTCGAGATCGAAGCCCGTGCCGTGCTGCTCTGCGTGCCGCGTTTTGTCGCGAGGCGTTTGATTGATCCTGCGAAAGCCTCGCCGGATCTCGTTTACTCGCCATGGGTGGTGACGAATCTCACGCTTGACGAATTGCCGCCGAGTCCGGGCGTGCTGCCAGCCTGGGATAATGTCGTTTTTGGCTCCGAGACGCTCGGCTACGTGAACGCCACGCATCAAAGCCTCGCTTCTGTGCCGCAGGCCACCGTCATCACGCATTACGAGGCTCTTTGCGGCCAATCACCGGCGAAGCTCCGCGAATGGATGCTCACGCAATCGCATGAGCAGTGGTGGTCGCGAGCTCTTGAGGCTCTTGCCGCGCCGCATCCCGAACTGCGAGATCATATGACGCAAGCCGATGTGTGGCTCTGGGGCCACGGCATGATCCGCCCCTCGCCCGGCTTCATCTGGGGAAAGACACGGGAAGCGCTGCAAACGACTTCACCTCCCGTTTTCCATGCTCATTCGGACATGAGTGGCATGGCCCTCTTTGAAGAAGCCTTCACCCGCGGCGAACGCGTGGCTGGAGAGGTGAAGGCGAGGCTGGGGTGAGTGCTTCAATCCAGCCAGTTTTCAAAACGTAGGCCAGGCACCTTGGCAAAGTCCACCGTGTTCCGGGTAAGGAGAATGCCTTCATACTCGATGGTGATGCAGGCGATCTTCAAATCCATGGTGCCGATGCGAACGCCCGCCTTGCGGAAGGCGTGAAACCTCTCCGCTGCCTGCCCATCCCAAGGGAGAAGGGTGTAGTTGTTCAGGAATTGAAGAGTTTCGGCAAAGTCACTGTAAGCTTCGACCTGTTTCGCGGGATCTGCCTGTCTTGCCAGATCCGCTAGCCTTCCTTTTGTCTGTTCCTCCGCCGAGATGATGGTGGTTACGCCATCTGCCGATGCAGCGGCAAGACGCTGGCTGAGAAGCAATCCAAGTGATGTGCGATAGCCGAGCTCACGAAGGTGGTTCGTATCCAGCACATGGAGCGGCGTCGAATTCATGCGGTGATCTCAGTTTGGCGCAGCAGGGCGGCTTTCTGATCGGCCTCGCGGGAAAAAGGCGTGTCGCTGAGGCGACCCACGCCGCCGCGCCAGTCTTTGATCAGCAGTGGCGGCTTTCCAGGAATCGTGCGCATGCCAGGAAAAGGCTGGGCCGCCGCAGCGTC
Source organism: Verrucomicrobiaceae bacterium (assembly GCA_040381795.1). Classification (GTDB taxonomy): domain Bacteria; phylum Verrucomicrobiota; class Verrucomicrobiia; order Verrucomicrobiales; family Verrucomicrobiaceae; genus Prosthecobacter. Next base: position 4,335 of record JBEIGR010000121.1, read on the forward strand.
AGGCCGAGATTCTAGAATGGTGTCCATGAGGTAGATTCTACCATCCGGCTTCCATGAGCCAACCTCGAATTTGCCGCTTGTTGCGCTACCTGCGCTTGGTTCGCCCATTTCGTTTCTCAGTGGTCTTCGCTTTCCGGCGGCGTGGACGGATCGAGATCAGTCTTGTCGTAAACGGCTGCGAGTGGAACCTCGATGTCGTAGTGCTTTAGGCGCAGGCTAGCGTCGAAACCGTCAACGGTGGTGAGTTGCCATTGATCTCCCTCGCCAAGCTCAAAGACCTCCACGCGTGCTTGGGCCGTCGAAACGAGCACAAAAGTCTTGAGTGATGGAATGTGGCGGTAGTTCCAGAACTTCTCGCCACGGTCGTAGGCCTCGGTGCCATCAGAGAGCACTTCGAAGATGGCGCCTGGGTTCAGAAGCGTGATGCGCTTCTCGGAATTGAACTTGGGCTGGCCGCAGACAATCGAGGCATCAGGAAAGGTGTTCAGACCGGAAGCCTCTACCTTCACTTTCATGTCGCTGTCATACACGCGGCAAGGGCGCTTGGAGAGGGCGTTGCCGAGCTGGCGGACGAGATTGCTTTTCACGAGACTATGCGTGTCCGTGCCGCCCGCCATCATGACGATCTGGCCGTTGCGAAACTCCAGCTTCTCCACGGACTTCTCCAGAATAGCCTCATATTCCTCCTCGGTGACCCGAGGAGGGAGCTTGGGCAGGGAGTAGGCGTATTGAGCGCCTGGGTCGCGTAGTGCGGCTGACATGTTGGGAGCTTAGCACATGGCCATCGAGTTCAGGAAACTCTTTTTACTTCCTGCGACCTCCCAGCACCGTCTGAAAGCTGCCCCAGAGCACCAGCACGGCTCCGATGGTTTGAAGGGTGGAAAATGGCTCGGCGAAAAACAGGATGCCGCCAATGGTGGTGAGAACGGGAACGGTGTTTTGAAAGGCTCCACCGGCGGCGACGGAGAGAAAGCGGAAGCCCTCGGTCATGGCGAGCTGGCCAAAGGTGGCGCACAAGGCCGCCGCGGAGAGCAATCCGGCATCCGTCCAGCCGAGCGAGGTGAAGTTCAACGCGGCGACGGGGATGCCGATGAGCAAGGCGTAGAGGCATTGCGAGGCAAAAATCGTGGCGCTGGTCTCCGTGCGGGTGAGCTGGCGGATTACCACCACGACTGCGGCAGCCAAAACAGCGCCGCCGAGCGCGATGGCCTCGTGTTTGCCAAATACGTCGAGCGAGCCGGGTGTGATGCCGGTGAGTAGGGCGAGGCCTGCGAGGGCCAGCGAGATGCCGAGCACCTTCACGACACCGAGTTTTTCATGCAAAACGAAGGTCGCCATGATCGCGGCAAAGACGCACCAGGTGTTGCCGATGAGCGTGGCCTTGCCGGCGCCGAGCGGGCCGATGGTGATGTAGTATGCGATGGTGCCAAAGGCTCCCAGCACGCCACGCGAGGCGAGCAGCCAGCTTTGAAAACTCCGTTTCAACCTCAGCGTGCCCTTCGGCGCAAAGACCACCCAGGTGAAGACGAGCCCGATGAAGGCGCGGAATACCAAGGCCAGCCACGGATCGGCGTGACGAACGGAGGCGAGCACCTTCAGCAGAAGGGCGTTCCCGGTGAAACAGATGAGTGACACGAGCATCCAGAACGCGCCGAGACGCGGCTGGTGGAGGAGATCAGGTTTGAGGGCGCTCATGCTCGCACCCTTAGACTTTGGTCGTGGCTGCGGCGATCAGCTCCCCGATTTGAGGGAGTCGCTGGAAGACGCTCCTCACGGGCGGGCGCATCGCGGGAACGCGGAGGCCTTCGATAGCGGTGGTTTTGAGGAGCTGCTCCAAGGCATGCCCAAAGGCATTCACGGCGGCGGTTTCCTCAGCAGGATCGTGTTCCAGGCCGTTCAGCAGGGCGACGTGTTCGTAGCGTGCGAGCCACTCGGTGGCGCGGATGTGGTAGCGGGCCACGATGAGGCGTAGCATCTCCTCGGCGCTGCGAGGCTCGGTATCGCGGAGCACCTGCCAGGCGAGGCAGCGGGCCACATCCGCCGCTGCGGTGACGAGTCCGGGTTCTTTGAGGCCGGATTTGCCGGGATTCAGCGTGCGATGGCGGTGCTCGAAGTGGAAGCCCAGATCCACCTGGCAGACCTCGCTCACGGGCATCTTGTGATGTGACTCGCACATCGTGGAGATCTCCAATCCCCAGCCGCCCGGAAGGGAGAAGCTATTGATGGCCGACATGTCCGCCGCGAACTCACCGCTCAGCGGGTAGCGAAAACTCTCCAGATGCTCGATGAGCGGCTTTGGTCCCAGCACATCGCGACAGGCCTGAATCAGCGGGAAGATGAGCAGCCGCGTCACACGGCCATACAAACGCTCTGCCACGCGGCTGTAGTAGCCTTTGGCAAAGCGGTAACCCATGCGTGGATGCATCAGCGGGTAACAGAGCCGCCAGATGAGATCACGGCTGTAGTTTAAAATATCCGTGTCGTGACTGACGACCACGCCGTCAAAGCCGCGCGAGTGCAGTTCAAGGATGCCCATCCAGATGTTCGTGCCTTTGCCAGCCAGATAGCCGGGCAGCTCCGCCTGCTCCATGAGCTCAAAGGCTCGGCTCATCTCCGGGCTGTCATTCCAGATGATGCGGGCGGGTTTCCCGCGAAGCATGCGGCGGCACAGCTCCAGCGCCAGCTCGTGCTGCGAGGCATCCATGCAGTTCATGCTGAGCACGATCTCCTGCACATAGGGCAGATCGGCGGCACGCTCGAGGATCAGCGGCAGCGCGGGACGCTCACATTCGGCGTAAAGGGCGGGCAGCAGCAGCACGACGGGCTTTTGCGTGCTCCATCCACGCAGTTCTTCCTCACGAAGCGCCGCGTCTGCGTGTGCTAGGTGATGCAGTGTGGGGACACGGGCATGCTGGTAGAAATCCGCCATGTGCCGCTCCGTTTAACGCAAGCGACGGTTCTGTGAAGTGAATTTCGTGAGAATCACACGCCGCGACGGTCCGCGTCGAGAATCCGCGCCGCATCCATCTCATCCTCGCTGCCGGAAAGCACGGCGGTTTCGTCGATGCTTTCGGTGTCAGGCACCTCCTGCTCGATCTCGATCTCCCGGCGCCATTTGCGGCTCACCCATGGCCGGGCGAGGCCATAGAGCAGGTAGGTCACAAAGATCACCGAGGGCATCCAGTGCCAGTTCATCACCGTGAAAGCGATGAAGAAGATGCTCACCAGCACCCAGTGAAAGGAGCGCTTCGTGCGCCAGTTCACCGCTTTAAAGCTCGGATACTCCAGGCTGCTCACCATCAGGTAGCTCAGCAGCACCATCAGGCCCGCCAGCGCATACTTCCAGTTGCCGATCTCACGTTCATTGCTGTCCAGCCACATCAGAAGCAGCGTCAAAGACGAGATCACACCCGCTGCGGCGGGGATGGGGCAGCCACGGAAGCTCTTGCTGCTGCATTTCACATCCGCCGCAGCTAGGCAGTTGAACCGGGCGAGGCGCATCGCTCCGCAGACGAGATACACGCAGGAAATCAGCAGGCCGATGCCCTTGGGCGTATCGAGTTCCTTCAAAACGATGTCATGCACCAGCAGCGCCGGTGCCATGCCGAAGCTCACGATGTCCGCCAGCGAGTCCAATTCACGGCCGAATGGACTCTCCGTGCCGCTCATGCGGGCCACGCGACCATCCAGCGCATCAAACAAGCAGGCCGCCAGGATCAACGCGATGGCGTAGTGGTAGTGCAAATTCTCATCGAGGTGGCGACCATCAAAGATTTGCAAGATGGCAATGAACCCACAGAGGATATTCCCAGCCGTCATGAGCGTGGGCAGGAGCGGGATGCGAGGTTCGTGATCGTTCACCATGGCGGGAAAGATGGCTGACGAATGGCGAATGTCGAACGACGAATCAGGCGAAGACCTCGTCCACATTGACCTTCACGCCTGTGACGGGATCAGCGAGAATGCCCGCCGCGCAACTGATGAGGGGGGCGGACTTTTGATAGACGGTGATGACGCGTGCGAAAGGCAGGACGAACCACACACTGGGCACGCCGTGTGCGAGGAGTTGCTCGATCTTGGCGGTCATTTCATCAATCGTTTGGCTGGGGGAAATGATCTCGACGGCGATCTGCGGCACCTTGGTGACCCAGGTGAGGTGACGGAGGGCAGCCTCGTCTTCCTTGCGATAAACGCAGAGGTCCGGCACGCAGCGATAGCCATCGAGGTCGAGATTGAGCTCGCTATACACATCATGCGAACTGTCCTTCATGAACTGGAATCCAAGTCGCATCTGACAACGGGCATGTTCGGCTCCAGGCATGGGCTTTCCTCTCTCTTTGAAATAGGTTTCGACCACGTCTTCCGGGACGCGGGGCGTTTCAGGTGCTGCAAGGACTGCTGCGCTCATGGCCCAAAGGCTAGCCGCATGAGCGGGGATTGGCAAGCTGGGCCGCATGCCCTTCTCAGACCACGAGATCAGCAAAAGGCACCCAGAGCTCGATCTGGGCCTCGGAAGCCTCGCCGAAGATTTGGGCGGTGATGGCTTGTGCGGTCCAGTCGATGTTCAAAAGACCCACATTGGGCAGGTGGTAGGTTTTGGGCACGAGGCGGTGCTGGTTGGGCGTCGGCGTGCCGCGAGGATGCTTTTGAGTCATTGAGCTGGAGGTAAAATCGATAATGCCGTTCTTGGAGAATTCGCACCAATGGCGGTCACCGCTCAAAACGAGGGCTTTTTGGCCTTGGAGCATGTTGAGGAGGTGTTTTTGCTCGTGAGGGAAATTGGCCCAGCATTCGCCACCGTGGGCTTCGGGAGCGAATTGAATGCTGGAGACGATGATTCGCATCTCGGCGGGCTCTTGAAGCACCTTTTCGAGCCAAGCCCACTGAGCCGCACCGAGAATCGTGGTCGTTTCATCCTCCGTGGGAATGCTGTTGCCGCCGAGCATGGCCTTTTCCTTTGGCACCTTCATGAGCGGGCTGCGGAAGTAGCGGGTATCGAGAAGGATGATTTGCACTCGCTTGCCTGCGGGGCCGAACGTTTGTGCCTGGTAAACGCCTTCTTGTTGGCGATGCGGCGAATGTGCCGGTTCATCGAGCCAGTTCCAAAACTCGACCTGTGCCTCCTTCTTCTGCGGATACTCGCTGCCGCCATCATTGAGGCCGAAATCGTGATCATCCCAAGTGGCGAGGATGGGCTTGTTTTTGAGCCCACGGAAGAAGCGACTGCTTTTCAACTGCGCATACTTTTCCTGCATCATCGCGATGCCACCTTGATCCGCGTAGATGTTGTCGCCCATGAAAATGAAAAGATCGCGTGGCAGCGTGAGCGTGCGGTCGAGCATCGGGTGCTCATGCGTATCAAGGCAGGAGCCGAAGAGGATGTTTTCGAGCGGATTCGAGTCCTCGGCGTGAGCGGAAAAGAGGCCGAAAGTCGGAAGTCCGGCGAGAAGGCGGCGGCGGGTGGTTTTGAGCATGGTGGGCGGATACCAAACGAGGTCCGCAGGCACTTCACGCATGCCGTAGGATGGCTTCCGCGACGCGGAGACCATCGGCGGCGGCGGAGATGATGCCGCCGGCATAGCCCGCACCTTCACCTGCTGGGTAAAAATGCTTCACGCCAGTGCATTCGAGCGTCTCGGCATCGCGTGGGATGCGCACGGGGCAGGAGCTGCGTGTCTCGAAACCGGTGAGCACCGCGTCTTCGAGGGCGAAGCCACGCAGGCCTTTTTCGATGCGTGGCACGGCCTGGTGAAGCGTCTCGGTGATGTAATCCGGCAGCACCGAGGTGAGATCCGTCCACACGACGCCGGGCTTGTAGCTGGGCTGAACCTTGCCGGGGCCGGTAGAGGCTTTGCCAGCGAGGAAATCACCCAAGAGCTGCGCAGGTGCCGCATAGGTGCCGCCTGCCAGATCGAAGGCGGCTTTTTCAAGACGACGCTGCATGGCGATACCGGCGAGCGTGTCATCGCCCGCGAAGTCCTCGGGCCGCACATCGACCATGAAACCGGCGTTCGCATTCGACTCGGCGCGGGCATAGCTGCTCATGCCATTGGTGACGACGGTGCCGGGTTCCGAATTCGCGGCGACAACGAGGCCGCCGGGGCACATGCAGAAGCTGTAGGCCGTGCGACCGGTGCCGCAATGAGCGACGAATTTGTAGGGCGCCGAGCCGAGACGCTCGTGACCGGCCCAGCGACCGTAAAGGGAGCTGTCGATGAGCTTTTGCGGATGCTCGATGCGCACGCCGATGGAGAAGGGCTTCCGCTCCATCGGGACGTGGCGGTGATGGAGCATCTCAAAGGTATCCCGCGAGCTGTGACCGATGCTGAAGATGATGCGACTGCCTTCAATCGTGCTGCCATCGGCCAGCACCACGCCGCGCATGATGCCGTCCTCGATCACGACATCGCTCACTTTCGATTCAAAGCGCACTTCACCTCCGAGCGAGATGATTTCTTCGCGGATGTGACGCACCACTTTGATGAGGCGATCCGTGCCGATGTGCGGGCGTGCTTTGATGAGGATGTCCTCGGGCGCACCGGCTTTGACCATCTCCTTCAGCAGCCAGGGGATGCGGTGCTCGCGGTCGCGGATCTGGGTGTAAAGTTTACCATCGGAGAAAGTGCCCGCGCCGCCTTCGCCAAACTGCACGTTCGATTCGGGATTGAAGGCCCAGCCGCGATTCCAAAAGCCGGTCACATCGCGAGCGCGATCCCCCGCCGCCTTGCCACGTTCGAGCAGGATGGGTTTCCATCCGGCTCGGGCGAGCATGAGGCCGCAAAACAAGCCGCAGGGACCGGTGCCGACGATGATGGGACGATCCGAGATGGCATGCGCCGGGCGGGTGAGCAGATACTCTTCCGGCTCCGCGATCAGCACGCGGGCGGCTTGATCGAGCCGCTGTAGCACGCGGGACTCGTCATCGACCTCGGCGAGTAGGGTGTAGCTGAAGTTTACATGGCCGCGCCGGGCATCAATGGCGCGTTGTTTAATATGAAGATGCTTCAACTGGTCC
>JBEIGR010000122.1:0-11346 GCA_040381795.1 Verrucomicrobiaceae bacterium
CGTGCCAGAGATCACTCCTGAGGCGCTGTTGAGCGCAAGTCCGGGCGGCAGCACCCCGGAGGCGATGCTCCACGCATACGGTGCCGTGCCTCCGCTGGCGCCTAGCGTGGCAAGGTAGGCTGAGCCCGTTTTCGCTGGCGGGAGAGACAGTGGGGAGATGGTGATCTGGGTGGAGGAGACGACCAAACCAAATGCCCTGCTTCCCGTGATCTGGTCGGCGGAGACCGCGCGAATCGTGAAGCCGCTGGTTCCGCTGGTGGTTGGCGTGCCGCTGAGCTGGCCGGTGACGGCGTTCAGCGTGATGCCCTGCGGCAGGGTTCCTGCCGAGACGGACCAGCTGAACGGGGCGGTTCCGCCAGTGGCAGTCAGGCTGGCGGCATAGGCTGAACCCACCCGTGCCGCTGGAACGGCGGAAGGAGAGATCGTCAAGGCAGGGGCTGAAACGCTGAAAGTGTAGGCACGCACCCCGCTGATGCCGGAGGCATCTGTGGCACGGATGCTGAAGCTGTAGGAACCAACCGCAGCGGTGGTCGTGCCCGAAATCAGTCCGGTGGTCCTTTGCAGGGTCAGCCCGGCAGGCAGGGTGCCCGCGCTCACGGCCCATGCATAGGGTGCCACGCCGCCCGTCGCACTCAGGACGGTGGAGTAAAACTTGCCCCTGGAGGCAGGCGCAAGCGTGGCGGGCTGGATGCTCAGCGTGGCATCAGCGGCGGGAGCGAGGCCAAAATCAATGGTGGAGTCCTCGTTGCTGCGCCCACTGCTTCCCGGCTCGGTGGCGGCAGCCAGGGCGATGACCGGGCTGCTGATCATCGCGCCCGCTCCGCCGGGCTGCAGGCCGTTGTTGTCATGATCGATGCCATTATCCAGCGAGACTGGGTTACCCCCTGTCCGGGCATAAGAGGTGGTGGGCGTCAGTGCCACCCGGTAGCTGCCGGGTAAGAGATTGCGAAAGCCATACTGCCCACCGGTGGCGCTGACCGTGGTGGCCAGCGGGGTGGCGGTGGCAATATCAGCCGTGGCGGCAAAAAGCCGCAGGGTGATCCCCGCGATGCCTGGTTCGGAACTTTCCCGCAGTCCATTTTGATTCACGTCCGCCCACACGGTGTTGCCGATCGAGAGAGTCGCTCCAGCTGCGAGCACGTTCAAAGTCGTCGCACGGGTGGCGGAAAGCTGCGCGGCATCAGTCACTCGGAGGGTGAAACTGCTGCTGCCCGCACTGGTCGGTGTGCCGGAGATTGTTCCAGTGGTGGCGTTCAAGGAAAGACCCGCCGGCAGGATGCCTGCCGATAGATCCCAGACGTAAGGAGGCAGGCCCCCGCTGGCCGCAAGCGCTGCCTGATAAGCGGTGCCGTTCCTCGCCTCCGGCAGGACGCTGCTGGTGCGGAACACAAGCGGCTGGGATCCGGTGAGCGAGGCGGCGCGGAGGGTCACGTCGTCCACCCAAAGGTTGTTGGAAGCGCTGGAGGCACCGAAGAACTGCCATTCCACCAAAAAACTGCGGTTCCCAAGGCCAGCCCCGGTTGGCAGCGCGGTGGACCCATTCGTAAATGCCAATTGCAGCGTGCTCCATTCAGCGGTCGAGCTCGCCAATGCCGTGGCGGGGCTTGAACGAGTCCGAATTTGTGTCCCGTCATACCATGAAATCCAGGCGCGCACATGGGTGGGGGCGGCAGCGTTCACGGCGGAGCGATGCCGCAAGGAAAGCTGCAAAGCACTCCAATCTCCCGCCGCATCGGGCGAAAGAGTGAAAACCGTCCAATGCACTCTGGAGGTGGAAGCTGGCGAAAGCGAGGTCCGCGGCAAAGAAAGAGCTGATGACTCGGCAGTGGGCCAGTTCGTGGTCAGCGCATAAATACTGCCGGCAGCACCTGCCTCCATCCCGCCGCTAAGTCCTGCACCACCCGAGGCTGACAAGACCACAGAAGCAGGCGCCAATGACGGGTGCTGGCTGCTGCTGCCACGCTGAAAACCGGTGCTGCCGAATGTCCAGCCTGCGATCGTGACGGAGGAGCTTTGGGCGGCGAGCGGAGCTGCCAGTGCGAACATGGCCAATGACCAGAGTGAGAGGATGCGCTTCATAGGGAGGTGGTGAGGCTGCGGATGCTGGGTGGAGAGAAAGGCGGGGATAACGAAGAAGGACCCCTTCTATATAATTTTCATAATTATCATGCTTTTCGTTCTGGCAAGCCCGTCTTTTGTTTTTTTCACCCTGAGCACACCTCGCAAGCTGCCCACCGCGGCCAGCGTTTGCTGCGATCATGCGCCTCCCTCTCTCTGCTTTTTCCGCCCTGTGTTTGCTAGCCATGCCGCTTCTGGCGGAAAACTGGCCGCAATGGCGCGGGCCGCGGCTGGATGGCACCTCGAAAGACGCGGGCTTTCCAATCTCGGCCGAGGGAAACGTGACCTGGCAGGTGGAACTGCCCGGCAGCGGACACGCCTCCCCGATCGTGTGGGAGGACCGGCTTTTCACCGTGGCAGCTCTCCAGGACACCGAGGAACGCGTGCTGCTCTGCCTAGAAAGAGCCTCCGGGAAGCTGCTGTGGCAGTCCACGGTGCTCAAAGCTCCGCCGGAGGGCATTCACAAGCTGAACTCCCTGGCCTCCAGCACGCCGGCGACGGATGGAGCCATAGTTTTCACCGCGTTTCTAGACAACACACCCACCGAGGCCACTCGCAAGGCCAACGAAGGCCGCGTGATCCCGAAGGGCGAAGTGCCGAAAGGCACGGTGGTGATCTCCGCGCATGATTTTTCCGGCAAACAGGTGTGGCAGGCGCGTCCGGGGCTGTTTTCGAGCAAGCACGGTTTTTGCTCCAGCCCCATCGTTTTCGAGGACAAGGTCATCGTGAACTGCGATCACGATGGCGATGGCTACATCGTGGCTCTGGCCAAAGCGGACGGCAAAGAGCTGTGGCGCATCGACCGTCCGAACAACACCCGCAGCTACTGCGTGCCGCTCATTCGCGAGATCGGCGGTCGCACACAGATGGTGCTCAGCGGCACGATGTGCGTGACGAGTTACGATCCACGCACCGGAAAACTGCTGTGGATCATCGATGGCCCCACGGAGCAGTTTGTGGCCTCGCTGGTCTTTAGCGAACAAACCGGCCTTCTTTATATGACCGGCGGCTTTCCCGAGCATCACCTGCTCGCCATCAAGCCGGACGGCAGCGGCAATGTGACAGATACCCACATCGCCTGGCGCACGAACAAGGGAGTGGCCTACGTGCCTTCGCCGATCATCGAAGGCGGACACTTCCTGATCGTGTCCGATTCCGGCGTGGCGCACTGCTTTGATGCGAAATCGGGCGAGATCCTGTGGGAGGAGCGCCTCCGCGAGCATCACGCCAGCCTCAGCAGCGCCGAAGGTCGCGTGTATTTTATCAATGACTTCGGCATCCTGCGCAGCGTGAAACCTGGCAAGGCCTACGAACTCGTGGCTGAGAGCGAGCTGAAGGAGAAAGTCTTCGCCTCGCCCGCTCTGAGCGAGGGTCAGATGTTTATCCGCAGCGAGAAATCGCTCATCTGCCTCGGCAAACGAGGAGCGAAGACGGCGGCGCGTTGATTTGAGGTGGTATCGCGAAGTCGTCAGAAATGCGGCTTGTGAACGATGTGGGCTTTGAGATAGGCTCGGCACGAATTTTTCTCTCGAAATTCTCCCCGATGAGCGACGACACCTCTCCCCATGTCCCGGAAGATCCCTCCGACTCTATGTTTCCCTCGCTGGAGGAGCTGGCGGCGCTGCTGCCACAGTATGAGTTTCACGAACTGATCGGCACCGGCGGCATGGGAGCGGTGTATTTGGCAAGGCAGTATTCGCTAGACCGCTGGGTGGCCATCAAGGTGCTGCCACGATCCGCCTCGCAGAATCCGGAGGATGCCGCCCGCTTCATCACCGAGGCGCGATCCATGGCCAAGCTCACGCACAGCCATATCGTGGCGGTGTATGATTTCGGCCAGACGGTACAGGGGCAGTTGTACCTCGTGATGGAGTATGTGAAGGGCCATGACCTCCATCATCACATCCATCAGGGGGATCTGAATGAGACCCGCATCCGTGCCCTGGTGAGGCAGCTCTGCGAGGCGCTGCAATACGCCCACGAACACAGCATCATTCACCGCGACATCAAACCCGCGAACATCCTCATCAACGAAGACTGGCAGGCCAAGATCGTCGATTTCGGCCTCGCCAGCCATCAGGCGATGGTCATGACGGATGTGGAATACGGCACGCCAGAGTATGTGGCGCCGGAGCGGTTGGAGACCGGAGCCATCGTCGATCACCGGGCGGATATTTATGCCCTTGGCGTGGTCATTCACGAGATGTTCACGCGGAAGACGCCGCAGGCCGCAGGCTCCTCCGCCATGAGCGGCATGCCGGAGGCCTTTACCAATGTCATCGCCCGCTGCACTGCCCCAAGTCCGACGAACCGCTTTCAAAAGGCCGGAGACATCCTCACCTATCTGGCCACCGCCGATGCCATGCGCAGCCCCGCGCCAAAGGCCGCCGCGAAGGCCCCTGCCCCGCCGCCGCATCTCCAAGCCCGCGTGAAACGCCCCTCGCGGGACGTGGATACCGGCCCGCAGGGTAATGGCGAGGCGATGAAGTGGCTGTGGGCCGCTGCTGTCGTGGTGCTGCTGGCCGTGGGCTATGGGTTCATTCAAAATCAACGCACCAAAGGCCCGCCCACCGCCTTGGTGAATGCTGAGAGCAAAAAAGACGAACCTGCGCCGCCTCCACCCGCCGAGGCTCCGGCTAAGCAAGAACCCAAAATGGCCGAATCGGGCACGAAACCTGCCGAGCCTGCTCCCACGCCCGAAACGCCGAAAATGGCCGACGTGCCCGATGGGCCGTTCAAACTCGCTCCAGGTAATTTCGGCATCGAAAAGCGCCTCAAAGGCCACGAAATGCAGCTCTACGCCTGCGCCATTCTTGCGGACCAACGCCGCGTGGTCACCTCCGGCCGCGACAACACCATCCGCCTCTGGGACGCGGCGACAGGGAAGGAACTGAAAAAGTACACCTCACCCATCGGCACCTTGTCCAACATGGCGCCCTCGCGAAAGGGCACTCAAATCCTGCTGACATCCGCCGCCTCGGACCAGGCAGCCATTTTCGATGTCGAGACGGGTAAGACCATCGCCACCGTGCGTGTACCTAGCCGGAATTTGCAGGAGGCATTTTGGGGGCCGGATGAATCCAGCGTCTTCATCACCTGCCGGGATACCAATGGAGGTGCCTATCGCTGGGAGCCTGCCACCGGGCCGAAACTCACCCCGCTCGAATGGCCGCAGACTGCCTACCAGGTGCTCATCGAGCGTGATCCAGCCACCCTGGAGCCGCAAAACCTCCTCATCACCGGAGCCACGATCAAACTCGATACAGCCCCCAGTACCAACAACTCGAACGGCCCTCGCTATATCAATGACAAGGTCATGGCCGGCTTTTTCTCCCTCGATGGCAAAACAAAGCTAGGCCAGCCATCGGACTACTCCGGCCATTACAACCGCCTCTCCCTCTCCCCGGACGGCACCCGCGCCGCCGGCGGCAGCCAGACCTACGCCGTGTTCGATGCGAAGACCTTCAACCGCCTCGTCGTCCCCTCCCCGCCGGGTGCCAACACCTTCACGATGCACTCCGCCTGGCTCGCCGGAGGCCGCGTGCTCGTCGTCTCAAACGTCATCAACAACACCTCCAGCATGCTGCGCCTCATCGAGGCAGACTCTGGCAATGAACTAGCCCGGCTGGATCTCGGCGGCCTCCGTGCCACCCAGCTCGCCGTCTCACCCGAAGGCTCCTGGATGCTTGCCACCGGCTTCTCCGTGAACAGCGGCAACACCAAGCCCGAGCACTTTGACGGCCTCATCATCCGCCTGCCCGATTTTTCCAAAATGGGCACGGACAAAGGCATCGCCGCCTTTGCTGGCAGGCAGCTCGCTCGACTCAGCGCCCTCGATCCTGAGCTCGACGGCCAGCTCAAGGCCGCCGTAACGGCTCCCGGGCTGCTTTTGGGAGACGAACCCATCCTCGCTCAGGTGCGTGACCTCACCTCGAAATATGGAGCCGCTTTGAAACGAGCCGCCGCCACCGCCGCGCCCAAGGATCAGCCTCTCATGATTGCCGAGGCCGATGCCATTGCGGCGGGTGCAGGCGTCCCGGGTGCCGCCACCGATGCCGCGACGGCAGGAGAGTACCTGCGCTTCCGGGGCATCTACCGCCAGCAACTGGCTCAGTTGGAAGCCAAACGGAAGCAAAGCGCCGAAACCGTCCGCCAAAACTTCGAGGCCAGCGCCAAAGCCCTCGCCGCGAAACGCTCTCAGTCAGGTGACCGCCTCGGTGCCGCCCGCTGCACGGCTTTGCTTGCCAGTCTGGCTGATTTGACGCCCTTCACCGAGGTCGTCGCCTCCGCCTTCACCGCCGCGAAACCATCCCCAGCTCCCCCTTCCGCACCCACCGTCGCCGCCACTCCCTCCACCACCCCTTCTCCGGCCCCCGCCCCGCCCTCAGGCCAGCGGCTCCAGCGCACGGGCAAGCCTGGCGAGCTGATCAAAATCGAACGCACCACGAAAAACGGCTTCCTTGGCAACAACCGTTCCCGCGTCGGCTCTGTGCCACCGAATATCGGCCCCGTCCTCCAGATCGTGAGCACCGATTACCATGGCATCGCCCTTTTGCCCGATGGCAGCCTGAAGAGCTGGGGCGCCTGGGACGGGGAATCCACCGCTCACAGCATCCCCGCCGAGGCCAAGGACGTCGTGCTCATCCAGACCAGCGGCAATGAAAGCGCCGCCCTGCTAGCCGATGGCCGCCTCTTGGTGTGGAACGAGAACGGCGCTAACCAGGTCAGAAACACGCCCAGAGGCGTCTCCATCACCGCCATCAAGCCCATGGGGAACTACGGCTTCTACGCCCTCGGAGCGGATGGCAGCGCCACCCACCTCACCACCTATGGCCTGATCGACGGCGTCGCCATTCCCTCCGGCACCACGGACGTGACCGATCTCTCCGGCGAATACGACACCGGCTGGTTTGCCACGAAAAAGGACGGCAGCATCCTCCACTGGGGCAAGGACAACCTCTATATCGGCCAGCAGCACGTCTCCGTGAAGGACGCCCTCGCCGTGGCGGTTTCGGATGAGTTTCTCGTCGTCCTCCACCAGGACGGCACCGTCAACGGCTGGGGAGCCACGGAGGACCGCCAGCGCTTCCGCGTCCGCAAATACCCCGGTGCCCTCCGCGTCCTGCCAGATCCCGCCGGCCGCATCTTCCTCATCGAAAAAGCCGGAGGCGAGTGGGCCGCCGAACTCAATCCCTCCAATTATGAATACCACGAAGAGCAGCGCCTCGGCACCATTGAGGGGAAACTCAAAGGCTGCTCCAGTGTGGCCCTCTCCTCGATGTATGTGTTTGGCGTAAAACCAGCCCCGTGAGTCAATCGGCCATTGGTGAGCCTGCGATCTTAATTTTTTGATCGACGAACCGCCCTCACCTCAACAGTCAACAATCGATTGCTCGACAATCGTCAATCCTCCCCCCTCTGCCTCGCGGATGGTTAATCAGCCAGCTGGTTCCCTTCGATGAACACGCCTCATCCTTCGAAAACCGCTCGATCAATAGCGCTCCAGGCTTTTTTTCCGCCCTGCGTGCCCCTTACCCCAAAGCTCGCCCTTGCCAAAAAAGCACTCATGATGTAATAATTTGATCAAATTAACTTCTCAGATATAAAAGTTTTTTAGCCTTCGGGGCTAAAATGTTATGAAATATATGGATTTAATGTTGCCTCCATCTTTTTGATTACCTATATTACCAGAATCCGAGATCATTTTAAAACCCATAGCTCTAAGGAACCCACACCATGACCAACGGCATCAAGAACCCAGCCAAAGACCACGCCCAACTGGCAGACTTCATTCTGTTCAGCCAGCGTGAGTTTCTGCTGAACCTCTCCCGCGAGCTGAATCGGGACAATATCTCCTTCGCCCAGTTCTTCCTCCTGAGCTACCTCTCCACCTCCCCGGAGCTCACCATGACGGACATCGCCCGCAAGATGGGGCACTCCACCGCTGCCGCCACCGGCCTCGTGGATCGCCTCGAAAAGCTCGGCTACATGGAGCGCACCCACGCCATCGATGACCGCCGCAAGGTCCTCGTCCGCATCACTTCCCTGGGCCTCCAGCTCGTGGCTCGTCTCCGCGATGAGCTCCAAAGTCAGGTCGCCGCCGCCATGAGCGAGACCTCCGCCACGGATGCCGCCCAGTTCATTACCTCGTATCGCAACCTCGATACCGCCATCGTGCGCTAAGCGCCTTTTTCCCCAACACAGCCAGAAAGCATCGAGGGCGCAGCGGATTCTCCGTTGCGCCCTCGGTGTTTATTCAGGATAAGAGCCGCCATGCCCTCGATGACCTTCCCCGCCCTCGACGCCCTCGCCGGCGGCGGTTTCGCCCATCGCTTCACCCTCCGCCATCCGGAGATCGATTTGAACGAGGAGCGTGCCGTAGTCGTCGAGCGCCTCTGGTCCTCGCACCGCCAGCAGGCCGCTGAGATGGGTTTTGATCCCGATCAGCTCTGCATCGCCGAGCAGGTGCATGGCTGCGAGGTGGCCCTGATCGAAAAAGTGCCCGAAAGGCCCGTCCCCGGCACCGATGGCCTCATCACCTGCGTCCCCGGCCTCGTGCTCGGCATTTATGTGGCCGATTGCGGAGCCGTTTTCATCCTCGATACCCGCACCGGAGCCTGCGGCCTGCTCCACTCCGGCAAAAAAGGCAGCGAGCTAGGCATCACCGCCCGCGCCTTGAACCTCATGGCGGAGAAATTTGGCTCCAAATCCGAAGATTTGCACGTCCAGCTCGCCCCCTGCATCCGCCCGCCCGCCTACGAGATCAATTTCGCCGCGCAGATCCGCCAAAACGCCCTGGATTTCGGCATCCCAGCCGCTCAGGTCCACGACTGCGGCATCTGCACCTCGTCCGATACCTCCCGCTATTACTCCTACCGACTCGAAAAAGGCCGCACCGGCCGCATGCTCGCCCTTTTGGGCCGCAAAGCCTGATTTTAGCTTTTAGCCTTCATCTTTGATCTTTTCCTCTCAATGACGCTCCTTTCTCCTGCCAAGATCAATCTCAGCCTCCGCATCCTCGGCAAGCGCCCGGATGGCTTTCACGAGATCGAAACCCGCCTCGTCCGTCTCGCCTTTGGCGATACCGTGGAGATCGAAAACCTCGGCGCCGGCACGAATGTGACCGTCACCTGCTCCGATCCCACCGTACCCTCCGACGAGTCCAACCTCGCTCTGAAGGCTCTTCGAGCATTTGAGACCCGTCTGGGCCAGCAATCCTCCTGGCGCATCCATTTGGAAAAACGCATCCCGCATGGGGCCGGACTCGGTGGAGGCAGCAGCAACGCCGCCACCCTCCTCCGCGCCGCGAACGACCTCACCGGCAGCCCGCTCAGCCTGCCGCAACTCCTCGAAGTCGCCGCCCAGATCGGCTCGGACGTGCCCTGCTTCCTGCTCGACAGCCCCGCCGCCGATGGCACCGGCCGTGGCGAGATCGTCCAGCCCGCCGCCTTCCCCCACCGCCTGCCGGTCGTCCTCATCAAGCCCCCCTTCCCTATTCCCACCCCCTGGGCCTACAAACAATGGGCTGGCTCCAAAGAAATCCCCGGCGTGCTCTACGCCCCGCAGCTCTGCGAATGGGGCGCCATGGTCAATGACCTCGAACGCCCCGTCTTTCAGAAGTACCTCCTGCTGCCCGCCTTAAAAAACTGGCTCCTCGAGCACGGCGAAGTGCGTGCCGCCCTCATGTCCGGCTCCGGCTCCACCATGCTCGCCATCACCGATACCGACGTCCAAGCCGCCGAACTCGCCGAAAAAGCCCGCGCCTGGTGCGGCGAAACCTCCTGGACGCTCGCCACCCGCACGGCGGCTTGAAAAGAACTTCAACAATCAAAAATCGACATTCAGCAATCGTCATTCCCCTTCCTCGCAAACGCCTCCAACCGCCGATTGATGAGCTCCCATTGCTGATTGTTGAAGTAAAACCCCGCACCCACCATGGCCGGCAACGTGCATTTCTCGAACTGACGAGGATAGCGTTCGAAGAGCCGAAGATGCCTCTAAGATGCAAGGCATCTTTTTCGACCGTTCACGTTCGCCCGCTAAAGGCCCATAAAGCAGAAGAAACCTCGTAAAACCCGCCGAAACACGCCACCTAGCATCCCATGCACATCCCCATTCTCTATCTCGACACCTCCGTTGTCGGCGGCTACTTCGATGACGAATGGAAGGAATCCACGCAGGAAATGTTCCGCCTTGCCGATCTCGGTCTTTATCACCTCGTCGCCTCCGTCGTTACCGCCACTGAAATCATGGGCGCACCGCCCGAAGTGCAGAGCCACTTTGCCCAAACATTCACCGATCCCGCCCAGTTGCTCGAGTTGAGCGACGAAGCTGAAGCCCTCGCCCAAGACTACGTCGCAGCAGGAGTAGTCACACCCAAGTATCTAGATGACGTCCGCCACATCGCCGTTGCCACCCTCAACGCCTTGCCGCTGATCGTCAGTTGGAACTTCAAGCACCTCGCCAACATCAAGCGCGAGGCCGGATTTAATGCCGTCAACCTGTTGCAAGGCTACCCGCAAATCCGTATCCTCACTCCGTTGCAACTATTGAACGAAACCGATGACACCGACTAACTCCATGAAGCCAAAAACTTTTGATGCCGTGCTCGAATCGCGCCGCTGGAAAGCTGCCGTCGCCGAAAAAACACAAACCATGAGCCGCGAGCAAGTACTCGCGTTCTTCGACAAAGACAAAGTTCTCCTCGCACTCGCCAAGATGCGTCAGGCGACATCCCAACTCCCCAAGACACTCTCCTGAGGGAAGAGATGCCAGGGATTTTTTCTCTTTCCCGCACGGCAGCTTGAAAAAACTTCAACAATCAAAAATCGACATTCAGCAATCGTCATTCCCCTTCCTCGCCCACGACTCAAACCGCAGATTGATGAACACCCATTGCTGATTGTTGAAGTAAATCCACCCTCCCACCATGGCCCATCGCTTCACCTGCACCGAACGCGTCCAGTTCTCCGATACCGACATGGCCGGCATCGTACACTTCTCGAACTTCTTCCGCTACATGGAGCGGGTCGAGCACGGCTTCTTCCGCAGCCTCGGCTTCTCCATCGTCGATCCGCCCACCGTCGGCGAGGAACGCGTCGGCTGGCCCCGCGTGCATGCCTCCTGCGATTACCTGAGCCCGCTGCGCTTCGAGGAGGAGTTTGAGAGTGAGCTGCTCGTCGAAGAAGTGCGCAGCAAGGTCATCCGCCACCTCATCCGCTTTTGGAA
>JBEIGR010000123.1:0-11299 GCA_040381795.1 Verrucomicrobiaceae bacterium
CCCATGCCTCGGTAAGGCGCGTTGCTGCCCTGCGGCGGGTTGCGGTTCACGGCGCCGTTGTCGTTGGTCCAGATGACGAGGGTGTTGTCGTCGAGGTGGTTGTCTTTGAGGGCTTTCAAGATTTCGCCGGCGGACCAGTCGAGTTCTTCAATGGAGTCGCCGTAGAGGCCGTTGGCGGATTTGCCACGAAAGTCGGGGCCGGGATAGCAGGTCTGGCGGCTGCCGGGGCCTGCTTCGGGGAAGTAGAGGAAGAAGGGCTGCTCGCGATGCTCGCTGATGAATTTCACGGCGGCCTCGGTGAGGCGTTTCGTGAGCGTTTCGGCTGCGACGGGAGCGTCGATGACGGTTTCGTCCTGCATGAGTGGCAGAGGCGGCCAGTTTTTCTCGGGGAATTTGTCGTGGACCATGTCCTCGCTGTAAGGAATGCCGAGGAAGGTATCGAAGCCGTTGCGAGTGGGCAAAAAGTCCGGTTGATCACCGAGATGCCATTTGCCGAAGCAGGCGGTGGCGTAGCCGTTTTGCTTCAAGAGCTCGGCCATCGTCTCCTCGCCGGGATGAATGCCGCGGGTGGCGACGGGCTGCAAAACGGCCGCGCCGATCGCGCTGATGTGCAGGCCGATGCGTCGTGGGTAGCAACCGGTCATGAGTGCCGCACGGCTCGGCGTGCAGACGCCGCTAGCGGAGTAGAAGCTGGTGAATTTGCGTCCCTCCGCCGCCATGCGGTCGAGATTCGGTGTACGATGCTTCGTCTGCGGATTGAAGCAGGCGATATCGCCATTGCCGAGGTTGTCGCACAAGATGACGACCACATTGGGCTTCGGAGAAGCCGCGAAGAGCCAAGGGCAGAGAGCGAAGAGGAAAAGCAGCGCGCCGAGTTTCATGCGTGGAGCCAAAACGCGGCCCCGACTTGAAACTTGTGACCTGAAACTTGAAACGAAGCAGCGATCAGCAAATGCCGAGTGCCTTTGCCACCACGACATCCGCGGTCGGAAGCTGGATGGCTTCGAGCGGTGGGCTGTAGATGGCGGGGGCGTCGAGGCTGCAGACGCGCTGCACGGGGGCGTCGAGTTCGTCGAAGATGCGCTCCTGGATCATGTAGGCGATCTGGGCACCGATGCCGCAGTAGGGCTTGTTTTCTTCGACGTAGATGGCGCGGTGCGTCTTGGCGACGGATTCGAGGATGGTGTCCTCGTCGAGCGGGCGGATGGTGCGGAGATCGACGACCTCGGCGTGGATACCGTGCTCTTCTTCGAGGATGCGGGCGGCTTCGAGGCAGGTGATGACGGCTTTGCCGTGGGCGATGAGGCTGATGTCGGTGCCCACTCGTTTCACATCGGCGAGGCCGAGCGGGATGAAAAGGTCGCCGCCGGGGATTTCGTCATTGGAGGGGACATCCCACTCTTCGCCGTAGAGTTTGGTGCTCTCCATGAACATGACGGGGTCGTTGTCACGGATGGCGGCCTTCATGAGGCCTTTGGCGTCGTAGGCGTTGCTGGGGCACACGCACTTCATGCCGGGGAAGTTCGCCATGATGTTTTCCGGCGTGTGGGAATGGGTGGCGCCGACGCTGGTGCCGCCATTGGCAGGGCCGCGGATGACAATCGGGCAGTTGATCTTGCCGCCGGACATGTAGCGGACCATGGCGCCGTTGTTGACGATTTGGTCCCAGGCCACGGTGTAGAAGCTCCAGAACATGAGCTCCATGACCGGACGCACGCCGAGCATGCTGGCACCGATGCCCATGCCGATGAAACCGGCCTCACTAATCGGGGTGTCCACGAGGCGCTTGTTACCCCACTTTTCCCAGAGGTTTTCGGTGACCTTGTAGGCACCATTGTATTGAGCGACTTCTTCGCCCATGACGACGACCATGGGGTCGCGGGCGATTTCTTCATCGAGGGCTTCACGAATGGCGTGGCGAAAGGAAAGTCGGCGGGGCATGGCAGGTTTTGAGGGGGCAGTTAGTCGGAGAGACCGGGGGCGGTGTCAAGCTGGGCGGCATCAGCCGGTTGATGAGGTGAGGGAGAGCCAAAGGCGTGCCCGTTTTGGCCCGGAAAACGCTACTTGATAACAAAAACTAAGATTTTTGAGAAATCATGATTGACGGAGGGCGTAATATTTTGTTGAACAAGTCTGAAATCGCGGTCTGCGCTGCTTTCCCCGCTGTCTTCAGCTCGAAATTCCTCCAAAAAGTCCGCGCAGACACCGCCAACCTCACTTAGACTGCCTGCCCCCCGCATCTGGCGGGAGGGCAAAGATTTAGACCTTTGCACCGTTAAACAGAAAGAATGCTCAACATGGAACTCGATGGAGGAATCAAGATCTACCTGCGAGAGATCGGCAAGACAGACTTGCTGACTCCCGAACAGGAGGTCGAACTCGCTGAACGCATCAAGCGCGGCGATCCCGAGGCACGCTCCCACATGATCCGCGCAAATCTGCGCCTCGTGGTGAAGATCGCCCAAGATTACGCAAACTACGGCCTGCCCCTGCTGGACCTCATCTCCGAAGGTAACATCGGTCTGATGAAAGCCGTGGAACGCTTTGACCCCAACAAAGGGGGCAAGCTCTCGACCTACGCCGCCTGGTGGATCAAACAGTCCATCAAGCGTGCTCTCGCCAACCAGTCCAAGACCATCCGCCTTCCTGTCCACATGGTGGACAAGATCAGCAAGATGCGTCGTGTGGCCATGGCCATGTCCGAAGAACTCGGCCGCGAGCCCACCGACGACGAACTGTCCGAGGAAATCGGCATCGACCGGGCCAAGCTCAGCCAGCTCAAGGTCGCCTCCATGCGTCCGGCGTCCCTCGACGCCCCGATCAGCGAGGACGACAGCACTGAGTTCGGCGAAATCGTGGGCGATGAAAACGCGCTCACGCCTTTCGAGCTCCTCTCGCACAAAAACATGCATGGCCAGCTCGATGGCCTGCTCACCGTGCTCGACGCACGCGAGCTGAAGATCATCGAAGCCCGCTTTGGCCTTTCCGGCCAAAAGCCTCGCACGCTGGAAGAAGTCGGCCAGGAGTTCGGTGTCACCCGCGAGCGTATTCGTCAGCTTCAAAACATCGCGCTTCGCAAACTGCGCCGTGCCCTTCAGAATAAGGAAGACCCGATTCCGAAGGCTCTCCGCAATGCCGGCGGCAAAAAGAAGCGCGGCAAGAAGAAGGAGCAGGAGGAAGTCGAAGTAGAAGCCGAAACCGAAGCCGATGAAGATCTCGGCGGCGAGGATTGAAATTTTGACCATCCGGCCGTCCAGAAGCCATGAGCACGCATTACGAAAGCTTGCATGTGACTGAGGACGCGCCGGACGAGGTTATCCGTGCCTCGTATCGGGTGCTTTGTCTCAAGCATCACCCGGACACGGCGGGTGACAGGCCTCATTCGCTTCGGAAAATGCAGCGCATCAATGACGCCTACGCCACGCTCTCGGATACGGTCCAGCGGAGTGGTTACGATGCGGAACTGCGCCGCATGAGAAACCCATCCTCCGCACCTCCGTCAAGCGCGCCTGTTCACATTCCGGCGGTGCGTCGTCGGAGCCATGACCGCCTGCTCTCCACGCCGTTTTGGCTGCGCAACATCCTCAGCTGGCTGTGTGACGCTCGCGTTGTGCTGCCTGTCGTCGCGATCATTTGGCTGGTGGTCTATTGGGTCGTGTCACAGAAACAATAGGCCGTTGCACAGCCCACGGCGTCCCTCTAACCTCGTCGCCCATGAAGACACGCCTCATCGCAGCCTTGCTCATGGCCTGCACCATCGTTGCTGCCCGTGAATGGAAAAGCGTCGATGGCAGCAAAACGGTCGATGCCACGTTCGTCGCGGTGAAGGGAGACAAGCTGGCGCTGAGCGTCGCCGGTAAAAGCGTCGTGTTTCCGCTCAGCTCCTTTGCGGCGGAAGATCAGCAGTTTGCGAAAAACGCCCAAGTCATCGCCGAAACGGCCGCGAAGCTCGGGCCACAGTCGTTTGAGTTCGCCCATCCGGTCGAGGATGGCAGCGGGTGGATTTGCCGAATGGCTTTGAAGACCGATCCGAAGGCTGGCGGACCGAAGCTCTTCACTGGCGAGGCTTTCTTCCTCGTCACGAAGGATGCCTTCGCGCATCAAAAAGGTCAGCGAATCGAGAATCAGGCGCTTTTCGGTGCGGGAGGCCGCACCTACCATCCGCTCGTGGGTGATCCCTCCATGGTGCGGGCCTTTGCGTTGGAGGTGGAGCATGCCACGCAGGTGTGGATGGATGTCATGGCTGCCAGCGGTGGGGATGTCGCCAAACAAGCGCCAAATGTGCTCGAGCCGGATGTGGAAATTGCCACGCGGCATGGATTCGGCACCGTCATCGGCAAAGGCGGCCTCGTGGCCATCGATCCCGAGATCGTCAAAAAGGGCTTCAAGAGCCTGGTCATCCACCGCGAAGGCAAGGACTACCCCGCGACGCTTTTTTCACCGAAGGACAAAGAAGGAGCCGACCTCAAAACACCCGATGTGCAGCTCGTGACGTGTGCCGTGCCGCTGGAGCCAGCCCGCATCGGCACGAAAAAGATAACCGAGGTGGGGCAAAACGTCTTCGCCATTGGTTATGAGCTCAACACCGGCAAAAAAGGATTCTCCAGCAAGGCCACCGTCACGCGAGGTATCGTGAGCCGCTTTGGATCGAACGGCAGTTTTCAGCACGATGCCCGTCTTTCACCGGAAAACCCCGGCGGCTACCTCGTCGGCGAAAAAGGTGATGTGTTCGGCTTTTTCTTCCAAACGCAGACCTCTGGCGGCAGCGGAAGGAAGAGCAGCTCCGATGACAAACCTGCCGTGGAAGGGCTCGGCTCCTGCGTGAGCACGCAGACCATTTCAAAGCTTCTCGAAAAGATTCCCGGACAAAGTGAGCTGCGAAGCGGCGGTGGCACCGAAGATATGGAGGCGAATGGCAAAGCTCTTCTCGCCTCCAGCGTGCTCGTGGTGGCGACTTTTGAGATCAACAAGCCACGCAAAATCACGCCACCGAAGGCCGCCGCGCCTGCGGCCAATGTGCCCCCGGGTGCGAATCCGCCTCCAGCTGGCTGGAGCATCAGTAAAACCGGCACGCGGCACAGTTCGAAATGTCGTTACTACAACGCACAATACCCCTGCCAGCCTACGGAAGGTCAGCCATGCAAGGTTTGCGGCGGTTGATCATGCCAGGATGCCGTGGACTAGCTCGCCATGCACATCGGTGAGGCGGTAATCACGACCTTGGTAGCGGAAGGTAAGGCGCTCATGATCGAGGCCGAGCAGGTGGAGCACGGTGGCGTTCAGGTCATGGGTGTGAACGGGATTTTCGACGACGTTGAAGCCGTAGTCGTCCGTCTTGCCGTAGGTGATGCCGGGTTTGATGCCGCCACCGGCCATCCACATGGTGTAGGCGTCCTTGTGGTGATCGCGACCGGCGGAGGTCTTGGTGCCGTCCGCATTGATGCCCTGGCGTAGCGGCGTGCGGCCAAATTCACCACCCCAGATGACGAGCGTTTCATCGAGCAGGCCGCGCTGCTTCAAATCACGCACGAGAGCGGCCATGGGCTGATCGACGTCCTTGGCTTTTTCACGCAGGCGTTTGCTCAAGCCGCCGTGATGGTCCCAATCCGAATCAAAGAGCTGCACGATGCGAGTGCCACGCTCGATGAGGCGGCGGGCGAGCAGGCAGTTGTTCGCAAAGGAGGCTTTGCCCGGCGTGGCACCATACATGTCGAGCGTGGCCTTGTTTTCGCGGGAGATGTCCATCAGCTCCGGCACGCTCGTCTGCATGCGGTAGGCCATTTCATACTGACTGATGCGGGTGGCGATCTCAGGATCACGCACGGTGGCGAGCTGCTGCTCGTTCAGCGCCTTCACCGCATCGAGCACGCGGCGGCGCTCGCTGCTGCCATGACCGGCGGGATTTTCGAGGAAGAGCACCGGCTCCCCGCTGCCACGGAATTGAATGCCCTGATGCACGCTGGGAAGGAAGCCCGTGCTCCAGAGCGAGGTGCCTGCGCCGCCGGGTGGGCCGGAGAGCATCACGACATAAGAGGGCAGATCGCGGTTCTCACTGCCGAGGCCGTAGGTGACCCACGCTCCCATGCTGGGTCGGCCGCCCTGGCCGAAGCCGGTGTGCAGAAACATCTGCGCCGGGGCGTGATTGATCTCGTTTGTGTGGAGGGATTTCACCACGCAGATGTCATCCGCCACGGTGCCGAGGTGCGGCAGGATTTCAGAAAGCTCCAGCCCGCTCTGCCCGTGCCGTTGAAACTGAAACTCCGAGCCTGCGAGCGTCATCTCCCCGCCAATGAAGGCGAAGCGCTTGCCCTTCGTGAGTTCTTCCGGGCACTTCTGGCCGTCCAGCTTGTTCAGCAGCGGCTTGTGATCGAAAAGATCGAGCTGCGAGGGCGCTCCGATCATGTGCAGGTAGATCACATGCTTCGCTTTCGGCGCAAAATGCGGCCGCGAGAGGCTGGCGGAGGCTGCGGGTAGGTCATTCGCGAGCAGGGAACTCAACGCGGCACTGCCGAGGGCACTCTGCTTGAAGAAATCGCGGCGGGAGACGTGGAGGAAATCAGGCATGCCGCGTGAACGTTCGCGAGAGGGGCGGGCTTTCGCAGCTTGCTCGGGGAACTTCATGTCAGGCTGTGTTGGGAGCCATCCTGAGCCTGCAACTGGTGCGTCAGCAAAGTAGCCATCTCGCTCCGCGAGATGAGCCGAGAGTTCACACAAGGCCACAACGCATCCTGACTCAATAGCAGTCCGGCTTTTGACGCGACGTGCTCATCTCGACGGAGCGAGATGGCTACCATGCTGTCGCGTCACATGAGTGCCCTAGATATTCTTCAAACACGGTCTAGTTCCCGAAGAGTGACTTCCGCTTCGCGGGTGGGGGCTGCGGGGCGGGTGCCGGGTCCTGCTTGGTGCGTTCTTTGTCGGCGGTGTTTTTATACCAGACGAAGCCGTTCACCTTGGCGTTGTAGATGAGGTCGTGGAAATCGGCCTTCATTTGAGGGTCGTTGATGAGAGCGCCGAGGAGGCCTTTGCCGTTGGTGATGTTCTTGGCGGCCACGGAGAAGCTATCGGCGGCGGTCTTGATGGATTTCATGGCGTCGTCGGCCGTGGTCATGACCTTATCCATCTTTTCGATGGGGGCGTTGAGCTTGTCGATGAGCGGGGAGAGCTTCTTCGAGCTGTCTTCGATGGATTTGGAGGCGTTTTTGAAGCTGGTGGAGGCGTCTTTGAGTTCGGTGATGGCCTCTTTGAGGTTTTTGGAGTTCTCCTCGTTGAGCAGCTTTTCATCCACACGCGTGAGCGTGGTATCGAGCTTGGTCATGGCATTCTTGAACTTATCGATGGTCTCTTTGGATAGGGCATCCTTGTTCACCTTGGTCATGGCTTCCTTGATCTCGCCGAGGGCGGGTTTGAGATCGTCCTGGAGCACGGAGCTGACCTGCTTGCCGATGCGCTCGGCGGCGCCTTGGAGGTCGCTGAGGCCGCTCGCTTCCTTGCCGGGGATGATCTCCGTCAAAGTCTCGCTGATGAATTCTTCCGTGATGACCTTGGGTGGCACGATATCGACAAAAGCATCCCCCATGAGTCCAGCGGTGGTGATGGTGAAGGTGGAGCCAGCGGGGATTTTCTCGCCTTTGAAGATTTCGAGGTCGATGATGACGCCGGTGTAGGTGGCGTTGTGGCGAGGCTTGTTCTTCACTTTGCCGATGCGCTTGCCGGCGAGCACGGCTGGCGAGGCTTCCTTGAGGCCGGAGGCATTGGGAAAGCTCACGCTGATGAAGTAGCTGCCTTTGAAAAGATCTCGAACGCTGCCGAATTGCAGGATGAGGAGGCTGATCATGACGAGCCCGACGGTCAGGAACAGGCCGACGAGCAGTTCGTTTTTTTTGTCGCGTTCTTCCATGGTGGGAGGGGTTTAAAGTTTCAGGTTCAAAGTTTAAGGTAGGAATCAGAAGTCCACGTCGGCGCGGCCGTTGATGAAGTCCTGAACGGTCTTGTCAGGGCAGGCGCGGAGTTCTTCTTTGGTGCCGAGAAAGTGGATGAGGCCGTTTTTCAGCATCGCGATGCGGTCGGCGATCTTGAAGAGGCTTTTCATGTCGTGGGTGACAACGAGCGAGGTGATGCCGTGGCGCTCCTGAAGGCGCAAAATGACGGTATCAATGACATCCGAGACGACGGGATCGAGCGAGGAGGTGGGCTCGTCGTAAAGAATGCACTGGGCACGGCCGACGATGGCGCGGGCGATGCCGGCCCGCTTGCGCATGCCGCCGGAGAGGTTCACGGGCAGTTTTTGGCCGTGCGGGCTGAGGCCGACGACATCCAACGCGGCGGTGACGCGTTCTTTGATCTCTTTTTTATCCGTGACGCCAGCCTCTCGGAGCGGGAAGGCCACGTTTTGCTCGACGGTGAGGCGGTCAAAGAGAGCGGCGCTTTGGAAGAGCATGCTTACCCGCTGGCGCACGGGGGCCAGTTCACGCTCACGCAGGCCATTTACCTGGATGCCATCCACCTCGACGGTGCCGGAATCCGGCTGCATGAGGCCTATGACGTGCTTCATCGTCACTGTTTTGCCCTCGCCGCTGGGCCCGATGATGCAGAGCGTCTCGCCGCGCCAGACATCGAGGTCGATGCCACGGAGAATCTCCTGCCAGCCGAGCTTTTTGTGCAGGCCGCGGATGCGGATGAAGGGTTGGCCAGTGCGGTCGATCATGTCACAGGCAGTCTAGACGTTGTTGCCGAGCGGCCAGATGTAGTTCAGCAGGATCGAGAGGAAGAAATTCGCGATGAGCATCACCAGCGAGGAGATGACGACCGCCCGCGTGGTGCCGATGCCCACGCCCACCGCGCCATTTTCGGCCCGCAGCCCTTGGTGGCAGGCCACGAGGGTGATGATGATGCCAAAGGCGAACCCTTTGATCATACCGATGACGATGTCCCACTGGTTCGTGTGATCCACCATGTGATGCACAAACCAGGCGTGAGGCACACCATAACCGAACACCGCCACCGCGTAGGAGGCCATCAGGCCAAAGGTGATCGATTCCGCCACCAGGATGGGCATGGAGAACATCATCGCGATGAACCTTGGCAGCACGAGGTAATCCACCGGATGCACGCCCATGACCCGGAGCGCATCCACCTGCTCCGTGACCTTCATCGTGCCGATATCCGCCGCCATGGAGGCTCCCACACGACCGCCCACCATCAATCCGGCCAGCACCGGCCCCAGCTCCCGGCAAAGCGCCACGGAGACGATAGCCCCCACGCTGCTCTCCACGCCGAAGTCCTTGAACTTGGCGTAGGTTTGAAAGGTGAAGACCGCTCCGGTGAAGGCTCCCGTCACAATGACCACCGCCTGCGAGCCGTAGCCGATGGAAACGATCTGCTCCGCGATCAGGCCGATGCGCCAGACGCGGTTCGAGAACGCGGTCATGAGATCACGCACCAGAAAGGCGATCTGGCCCATGTAGGAGATGAAATGCAGGAAGACCCTGCCGGGGATTCGGACGACGTCAGTCACGCCTCGCATGATGGCAGGTCCCGGCCGGAAGGCAAACAACGGCTTGGTGACTTGCAGAGCAATCGAAACAAACTAGGTGAACCCTGTCATTGGAACCTGCGGCCTATGATTGCTGCTGCCGGTGGTTCCATGACAACGTCAAGGCAACGAGCGTTTCTGCTGAAGTCGGCCATGCCCAGTAGTCATGCGGCTCCACTCGGCCGCGCGGTCGTGGAATCGCATCATGTTCCCTTGCAGCAGGTCGACGCAGTGCTCTCTGACGCGCTGTGCAGCTGTGTGAATCTGAGAGAATTGATCAATTCCTTCACCGCGATTTTTTGCCTGGGTCTCGCGTTGCTCGCGCGGAACAAACATAACTAGTGGCACCCTCGCATCTGCGGCGTCTTCTATGTGAACATCTGTGCTCACGCCCCATTTGATGCCCTCAACAACGATGGTGAGTTTACCGTTGGTGAATCGAACCTGGAACTGATTGGAGGGTTTATGCTGTGGTAGGGGCGCTTCAGCGAACCCGAACTCCACGAGAAACCGAAATTCCTCTCGCGCCAGATTGACGAATTCCTCAAGAGTCGGTCGCGGTTGTTCTTTGGGTTTCACGGAGGGTGGTGTCGTTCGGTAATTCAACTGGTAAATACTTTTGTCGCTTTATCACCGCCTTTATCTGAGTCTCCCTCACTCCTCATGCACGATGATAAACGTGCGCTGCTTTTGGCCGGTGGCGGGGTCTTCGACTTGGATTTCGTGGCGGCCGGGTTTGAGGAAAGCCATCGGGTGGCCGGATTCGAGGCGGATTTCGAGGGTGGGAGAGGTCCAGTGAGGGGCGCGGGTGCCTTCGGCTTGAAGGAGGAGGCGGGAGCCGCCGCCGGGGATGTCGGGATCGAGGCGGATGACGGTGCCGGGGATGGGATTGGTGATGCGGAGTTGGGGGCGTGCTTCTTCGGTGGCGACGGTGACGAGGTCGCCGAGCCAGTTTTCACGTGAGGCGACCCACGTGGCATACTCGCGGGGCAGGATGACGCGGCCGTGGTTGTCGTAATCGGTCGCGGTGGCGGGTGGTGGGAGCTTGCCTTCGATGAAGAGCTCCTCGCGGCTGAGGCGGCTGGGTGGCGCTTGCGGGGTGAGGCGATGGCCGGTGCGGGGATCGATGCGGGCACGAATGAGGCCGGCGGGTTGCGCGGGCCATTTCGCCTCGCGGTGCTCGTGGAGGTGGAGCATCACATTTCGGAAAATGGGGCCGGCACCGGTGACGCCGGACACGTCCTGCATGGGGGTGTTGTCGAAATTGCCGACCCACACGCCGACGGTGAACTCGGCTGTGAAGCCGAGCGTCCAGTTGTCGCGGAAGGAAGTGCTGGTGCCGGTTTTGGCGGCGCAGCGGAAGGGCAGGCGTAGCGGCGAGTGAGCACCGAAGGCCATTTCACGTGCCTGGTTGTCGCAGAGGATGTCGGCGATGAGATAGCATTCTCTTTCGGGAAGGATGCGGCGCTCGTCGGAGGTGGTGTTTTGCAGTCGCCAGGGCTTGTGAAGGCCGAGGCGGGCGAGCGTGGCGTAGGCGTTTGTGAGTTCGAGCAGGCGCACGGGGGCGTTGCCGATGGTCAAGCCAAGGCCGTAGTGCTCGACGGGCTCGGTGAGTGTGCTGAGGCCGAGTTCTTGAAGCTTCGCGAGCAGCGTTTCGGCTCCGCCGATGCTGTCGAGCACGCGGACGGCGGAGATGTTGAGCGAATTGCCGAGCGCGGCGCGGTAGGTCATGGGGCCGAAGCTGCGCAGGGCGTAGTTTTCCGG
>JBEIGR010000124.1:0-11266 GCA_040381795.1 Verrucomicrobiaceae bacterium
GGCAGGGAAAAAGTATCGCGTCCAACGCAGCACCACTTTGGTGAGCCTGAGTTGGACGGACGTCTCACCTGAAATCACCGCCACAGGCAACACGACTAGCTTCAATGACACCGGCGCAGGCAGCGCGAAGCATTGCTATCGGGTGAGGTTGGTGCCTTGAAGCAGGTTGAGAACCTTTTCACGCAGTTCACCGGCTGCGGAAGAGCCGCTGAAATGGTTCACCATGAGGGTGAGGCTGATCTCGTGGCCTGAATCGGTTTGCAGATAGCCTGTGAGAGTGCGGATGCCGGACATGGCACCGCCTTTCCAGCGGAGCGGGCCCCCGGAGAGCAAGGAATCACGGTAGGCGGCACCTTGCGGGCCGGTTTTGGCGAGGTGCTGGAGCTGGGTGAGATCGTGCGGGGTGATGAAATCAGCTCGCGAAAGGCCGCTGCCGTCCTCCATGCGCAGGCGGGTGAAGTCGAGGCCGCGTGCTTTCCAATGGTCACGGATGATGGCGATGGGATCACGCTGCTTTTGATGGCCGAGGAGGCGCAGGACGCACTCGGTTTCGTGGTTGTCGGAGGTGGCGTGGATACTGGTGATGATTTCGAGCAACGGTGGTGAGGTGTGTTGGAGCAGGACGAACTTCGCAGGTGAGGTGCTGGAGGTGAGGCGACCGTCGATTTGGATGCCGCGAGCGGTGAGAAGTCGCTGAAAATGATGTGTGGCAAAGATAGCGGGATTTGGCACCGCTCCGGTGACGGTGAAGCTCTTCGCATCGAGCGGCACGGTGCCGCGAAGATGAATGATGGGCGTGTTTTCACCGCCATGAATCATGACGCCATCGCCAGAACCTACCGCGCCAGTGATGACTTCGTTTCGGAAGGTGACGCCGGGCACCTCGGGATCGGCACCGAGAAAGGCGGCTGGTTGGCCGAAGGCATTTCCGGGGCGAAAACGGGCCGTGTAACGGTTGTGGTTCAAATTGAGGGCTGAAAAGCCACTGCCATAACCATTGCCGATGTCTCCCCAGTTCCAGAAATCGCGGTAGAGGCTGCCTTTGAAGAGGCTGGCATCGATGCGGATGCCACCAGTGATTCGGCGGAGGCCGCTGGCGTGAAGTTTCGCGGCGATTTGATCCAGCGCAGCGAGTTCGAGCATCGGATCACCGCCGCCTACGAGGACGAGATCACCTTCGAGGAGGCCGCTTTGCATTGGCGAAACCGCTCGAAGGTCGGTCACAAAGCGAAAATCAGGGCCAAGGATTTCGAGCGCGGTGGCGGTGGTGACGGTTTTAAGGGCGGAGGCAGGGATGAAGGCGGTGTGAGCCTGCTCATCGAAAATGACCTCGCCCTGCGCATCGAGCACGCAGAGTCCAATGGCGGCTCCGCGAAGGCCGGGGGAGGTTTTGGCCTCCATGAGCAGGTTTCGGAGGTCGGCCTGCCATTTGGCCTCCGGCGAAGCGAGAGGCTTTTCCGGGCCGCATGAGGCCAGGAGGATGGCAGGCAGCAAGAGGAGCAGTTTTCGCATCGGCGGAGTGTGGGCGCGGCTTGCGGTTTTGCCAAGCGAAGCCCATGCTGCGCGGATGAAACTGGAGAAAGTGAAATTCATGCTGATGGCGGCGGAGATGAAACGCGCCGTGCGTTTTTACCGGGATGTGATCGGCCTGGAGGAGGTGTTTGTGAGCGATTTCTGGTCGGAGCTGCGCCACGGGGATGCGATCATCGCTCTACACGGCGGTCACGATGGCTCGCGAAATCCCACCGGGCTGTCGTTTCAATTCGAGGATGTGATCGCCAAAGCCGAAGCGATCCGCCAGGCCGGTGCGACGATCCTTCAGGCTCCCCAGCAACGCGAAGGCGAGCCGATCCTGCTCGGTATCTACCGCGACGCGGAAGGGAACGAGGTTTTTGTGACGCAGTACATTGGATGAACCCAACCTTTTTTCCGGCATTTAGGGTCGAGGGATTGACACTGGAACGCCATCCCGCTTAATCTCACTTTCCCCATTTAATCCTCCCCGGACCCATTTTTGTTTTTTCCCCTCTGATTTCATGTACTCGAATGAAAAATACCTTCTGGAACTGCTCCAAGAATCCGGGCTGCTCGTGGAACGCGACATCCAGGGTGTCGCCGCGAGCAAAAAGCCGGGCGAAAGCGTGCTGGAGACGTTGATCAAGACCGGCATCGTCTCTGACGAGCAGGTGGCGCAGACCGTGGCGGTGAATTCAGGCATGGAGTACATCGAGCTGCAAGGTTTTGCGCCTCCACCTAGCCTGAAGGGCCTCGTGCCAGTGGAGGTGGCGATCCGTTACAAGGTGGCCCCGATAGGCACCAATGGCACGGCTCTCCAGATCGTGGTGGCGGACCCGTATGATTTTGAGACGCTCGACGCCCTGCCGCACGTTTTGCAGCCGGAAATTGAATTCTTCTGCTCCACCCCGTCTCTCATCAAGCTGCTCCAATCCAACATTTACGGCAACGATGCCGTGGGCGGCAGCAAAATCAAAGGCGTGGGCATGGAGGCTGCGGGAGATGATGACGCGCCGGTGATCAAGCTGGTGACCAACATGCTCACGGAGGCCTTCAAGAACAAGGCATCGGACATTCATGTGGAGCCGATGGAGAAAGACATCCGTATCCGCTACCGCATGGACGGGGTTATGGTGGACATTGAGCATCATCCGAAGCGCCTGCTGGCGGCGATCATCGGCCGTATCAAGATCATGACCGGCACGATGCAGCTCGATGAGAAGCGTGTGCCGCAGGATGGCCGTATCCAGATGAACTACAACGACAAGGAGATCGACATGCGTGTCTCGATCATCCCGACGAGCAATGGCGAGAGCGTGGTCATGCGTGTGCTCGATAAGAGCAGCCTGCGTCTCGGCCTCTCGGATCTGGGCTTCCTCTCGGACGATCAGGCGAGCTTTGAAAACCTGATCTCTCTGCCAGATGGCATCATCCTCGTAACCGGCCCCACAGGTTCTGGCAAAACGACGACGCTTTACGCCTGCCTCAACTTCATCAATCGCTCAGACCGTAAGATCATCACGGTGGAAGATCCCGTGGAATACGAACTGGCTGGCATCAACCAGGTCATGGTGAAGGAGGATGTGGGTATGACCTTCGCCGCCGCCCTCCGCGCCATGCTGCGTCAGGCACCGAATATCATCATGCTAGGAGAGATTCGAGATTTGGAGACGGCCTCGATCGCCATCCAGGCTTCGCTCACGGGTCACCTTGTGTTTTCCACGCTGCATACGAATGACGCCCCGAGTGCCGTGGCCCGCTTGGCGGACATCGGCATCAAGCCCTTCCTGATCGCCACCGCCGTTCGTGCCATCGAGGCCCAGCGCCTGGTGCGAAAGCTTTGCGGAGACTGCAAAACGGTCTCCTCCCTCAGTGACCGCGAGCTGCGCTCCCTGGGCCTGGACGCGGCGCAGGCTGCGGATGCCACGATCATGGGGCCAGCAGGCTGCGGCAAGTGCCGGCAGCTCGGCTTCCGCGGCCGAATGAGCCTCGTGGAGATCTTCAAGATCGACGATGAGGTGCGCACCATGATCAACAAGCAGCTCACCACGCCGCAACTGCGTAAACGCGCCCGCGAGCTGGGCATGCGCACGATGCGCGAGGACGGCATCCGCAAAGTGCTCTCCGGCATGACCTCCGCCGATGAGGTCATCGAGGCCACGATGTCCGACTCGCATTGATCTCTCCCCTTCCCTGTTTCCGCCTCGTAACCGCTTTCCCCACTTTTTCCCACCATGACTGTTTCCAACGTCATCGACATGCTCATCAACCGCAGCGTCATCGACTCGGGTCAAGCCGACGATCTCACCCGCGACTGCGTCACGGACGGCAAAGACGTGCTGCAGACCCTCATCGACTACGGCATTTACACCAACGAAGACGAATTCTGGGGCCATGTGGCCGAGGAACTCGGCGCGGAGCACTTTGACCTCGCCACCTATGAGCCAGCCCCCTCCGTGGTGGCCCTCATCCCTCCGGGCATGGCCCGCCTCTACGGCTGCTTTCCCATCACTCTCGATGGCCAGGGGCTGCATGTGGCCTTCACCGATCCACTGAACCCCCAGCTCGCCGAGGACCTCCGCTTTGGCCTCGGCAAAAGCATCGTCCCCGTCGTGGCGCGGCGCAGCCAGGTGCAGGCCCTCATTGATAAGCACTACGGCAGCAGCGCCCCAAGCATTGAGGAGATTTTCGGCCAGATGGGTAAATCTGGTGCCGCCCAAAGCGCTGAGCAGGAGGCGAACTCGGCCCCGATCGTGAAATTCGTCGATCTCGTGCTCGCCCAGGCCATCAAGGAACGCGCATCGGACATTCATTTCGAGCCCTTCGAGCGAGAATTTAAGATCCGTTACCGCGTGGATGGTGCTCTCTATGAAATGGCACCGCCGCCGGTCCATCTCGCCACCTCCGTCATCTCACGCGTGAAGGTCATGGCGAACATGAACATCGCCGAACGCCGCATCCCGCAAGACGGTCGCATCATGACGATGGTCAGTGGCAAGGCCATCGATATGCGTGTTAATTCCTTACCCACGCAGCACGGCGAATCCGTGGTTCTCCGCGTGCTCGACCGCTCCTCCGTGAACCTCGATCTCGAGGCGCTCGGCATGCAGCCCTTCCTCTTTGATTACATCGTCGAAACAATTCAAAAGCCGAACGGCATCTTCATCGTCACCGGTCCCACTGGCGCTGGCAAAACGACCACGCTTTACGCCGCCCTGCGCCGCATCAACACCATTGATGCCAAGCTGCTCACCGCTGAAGATCCGGTGGAATATGAAATCGACGGCATCATGCAGGTGCCCATCAATGACGCCGTGGGCCTCACCTTTGCCAAGGCACTGCGCTCTTTCCTGCGCCAAGATCCAGATCGCATCATGGTGGGGGAAATGCGTGACCTTGAAACAGCGCAGATCGCCATTCAGGCATCCCTCACGGGTCACTTGGTGCTCAGCACGCTACACACAAATGACTCCGCTGGTGCAGTAACGCGTCTCGTGGACATGGGCGTGGAGCCATTCCTCGTCGCCGCCACCCTGGAGGGCGTGCTCGCTCAGCGCCTCCTGCGCACCATCTGCAAAAGCTGCCGCGCCCCCTACGAACCCAATAACCACATCCTCACCCAGCTAGGCCTCAGCCGCGATGACATCGCTGGAAAGCCTTTCTTCACCGGTTCGGGCTGTGGTGCCTGCGGAAACAGTGGCTACAAAGGCCGTAAAGGCATCTACGAGCTGCTCGACATCACCGATCCGCTTCGTGAACTCATCACCTCCCGCGCCCCTTCGCTCGTCCTGCGCCAAAAAGCCATCGAATTGGGCATGGCCACCCTCCGCGAGGACGGCCTGCGCAGCATCTACGATGGCGATACCACCGTGGAAGAGGTGCTGAAATACACCTGATGCGCCAAATCAGGCCGGAAAATTGCGCCGTGCGAGATTTCCGGCATGAATTTGAGATAGACAGAACGCTCGCCCCCTCGGTATAAGCACAGACACTCGAACTTTCGCCTCTTTCACGACCCTCACCTATGCCCCGATTTCATTACATCGCCCTCGACCAGAACGGCCAGGAGACCGCTGGCGATCTGGAAGCCGCCTCAGAGGCTGACGCCTACAACCAACTCCGCTCCAGTGGCTACTATCCCACGCAGGTGGCCGCAGAGGGTGCCGGACAGGCCGCAGCCATCAAAAAGCGCGCCACAAAGAGCACCAAAGGCAAGGACAAGGTCGTCCGCATCGGTGCCAATGCCCGCGTGAAGAGCAAGGTGCTCATGATTTTCACCCGCCAGCTCGCCACGCTGATCGATTCCGGCCTGCCGCTGCTCCGTGGTCTCACCGTGCTCGGCCGCCAGGAGCCCATGCCGATCATGAAGGCCACCATCAACACGCTCGCTGAGAACGTACAGACAGGCTCCACCTTCTCTGAAAGCCTTCAGCAGTATCCGCGCATCTTTAACAAGCTCTATGTAAACATGGTGAAAGCCGGTGAGCTCGGTGGTGTGCTCGAACTCGTCCTCAACCGACTCGCCGAATACCAGGAAAAAGCCCAGAAGCTCAAAAACAAGATCGTCGCCGCGATGGTTTACCCCATCATCGTGATGTGCATCGCTGCGGGCATCATGGTCTTCCTCATGCTCGTCATCGTGCCACGCTTCGAGACCATCTTCGAAGACATGCTGGGATCGAAGGAAAAGCTGCCTGAGCTCACCAAATGGGTCATCGGCTTCTCCCGTTGGATGTGGGACTACATTTGGTACATCATCGCCGTGGTGGTGACCGTCTTTGTCTCTTGGCGTGCCATGGCAGCCACCAAAGGTGGTCGAGTCTGGATCGACGGCATGAAGCTCAAACTCCCGCTCTTTGGCGATGTGCAGCGCAAAACGGCCATTTCCCGCTTTACCCGCACGCTCGGCACCCTCGTCACCTCTGGCGTGCCCATCCTCCAAGCGCTCAACATCACTCGCGATACAGCGGGCAACGTCGTCGTCTCCAACGCCATCATGAAAGTGCATGACGCGGTGAAGGAAGGTGAGTCCATGGTAGGCCCTCTTGAGGCCAGCAACGTCTTCCCACCAATGGTGATTTCCATGGTGGACGTTGGTGAAGAGACCGGCCAGCTCCCTGAGATGCTTCTGAAGATCGCCGATGTGTATGAAGACGAGGTCGATAACTCCGTCTCCGCCCTCACCGCGATGCTGGAACCGCTCATGATCGTGATCCTGGCCGTCGTGGTCGGCGTGATCGTCATGGCTCTCTTCCTTCCGCTCATCGACGTCATCAAAAACCTCAGCGGTGGTAGTGGCGGCTAGGTCGAAACGCCTCGCCGCCCCTCGCAACCAACTATCCAACCCGCTTTGCCATGAAATTCCCCGTCATCCCCCGCCGGGTCGCCGGCTTCACTCTTGCTGAAATGATGATCGTCATTGCGATCATCGCCGTCCTTGCCTCCTTAACCCTCGGTGGCTACAACTACGCCATGCGCGGCTCCAAACGCCGCACAACCGAGGCCACCATGACCGCTATCCAGTCTTCCCTGGAGCGCTACTTTGATAAATTCGGCGAGTTTCCAGAGCCAGCCTCGGGGGATGAATCCGTCGAGGTCATGCCAGGCAAGAGTTACCGTATCGGTGGAGCCAAGTGTCTTTATCAGGCGCTTCGGGGAGATGGCTATGACGCCATCAAAGGCGCGGAAAACAGCGCCTCTGGCGGCAATTCAGGCTCGGCTGGCTCCGACGGAAACTTCGACGTAGCCGAAATCCCAAATGTGCTCTTCAAAGACATGCCAAACACCATGTGGCGGAAGTTGAATAACCAGCACTTTATGATCGTGGACGGCTTCTACCGCCCTTTCCAATACATCAAAGCTGCCCCTCAGAACACAGGCACCGCCACTAACGGAGGAGGTGGCGGTGGCAATCAGCAGGCCACCACGATCAACACCACCTATGACCTCTGGTCCTACGGCGAAGATGAAATCAATATCAATACTCTCTCCATCCAAACCGTCGAAAACGAGGCTCTCGCCAATAAGTGGATCAAGAATTGGTAATTAAAAATGCCGGTTGAGACTCTGCCCGTCCGCTGACACTGCTGTCCCATGCCTATCGGACTCGCCATCGCGGCCATTTTATCGCTCTTCGCCAGTTTTTGGGCGTTGAATGTGGCGCGTGATCCACGGGTCTGGCGTCTTTGGTGGATGGATCTCCTCGGCGTTTTGGATGTGGATACGGATCGTGAGGTGCGCCGAGTCCAGGAGCAGCACATGTCCTTCTTGTGCTACCTGCTTTTCCTGCTGCTACTTGCCACAAGCCTTAGCGGTGCCTTCTGGACGGTGGATCTCGTCCGCGAATACAAGCGGGAGAAAACCCGCTTCGAGCGCGAATTGAACCTCAATCGCGATGAGATCGACAAGGTGCAAAGCAAGCCTCAAGGCCTCAAGCGCTGAACGGCGGCCTTCCGGGAGCTGAATTCCCCATTGCATGCTCCCGGCTTCGCAGCCATGAACAAAGGCTCTCTCATGAACCGCCAGGAAAACCTCGAATCCATCTTTCGCGACGGCAAGACCGTCATCCTCCCCATCGACCACGGCTGCGCCATTCCCGTGCCCGGCCTCGAAAACCCCTTCTCTCTCATCGAGAAGGTCAATGAGTTCGTCGATTGCTATGTGATGAACCTCGGTCTCGCTCTTCGAGCTGGAGATATTCTGGCTGGCAAGGGCATCTGCCTCAGGACGGACGTTTACAACACCCGCACCGAAGGCCACGGAGCTGGCAGCATCGGCATGTGGGGCTGCGAAGACGCCGAAATGGTCGGCGCGAATGCCGTCATGAGCATGCTTTACCCCGGCATCGCCTACGAAAACGTCAATTTCCAAGAAAACGCCGATCTCATCCGCAGCAGCATGGACACGGACATACCGGTCATCATTGAGGCGCTGCCTTACGGACTCGGTGTGAAGGACAAATATACCTGCGAGAACATCAAGTTTGCCACCCGCCTAGCCGCCGAGATCGGAGCCGATGTCGTCAAGACGCCCTATCCCGTCGATGCCAAATCCCCGGATGACTTCCGCCGCATCGTCGAGAACTGCTTTGTCCCCATCATCATCCTCGGCGGCCCCGCCATGAATGACGACACGGATCTCCTCAAGACCGTCGAAGACGCCATGGAGGCCGGAGCCGCTGGCATCGCCATCGGCCGCAACGTCTGGCAGCACAAAAATCCCGCTGCCATCGCCCGCAGCCTCGCCGCCATCGTTCACGAGGATGCCTCCGCGCTTGAAGCCCTCGCGCTGCTGAAAGAACCCTTGCGCTGAGCCTGTTCCGCTCATCCCCATGAAAAAAGCCTTCCTCAGCCTCCTCGTCGTCGCTGCCCTCCCTGCCGCTGCGCAGGAAATGAAGAAGTTCGACATCAAAGCCGATGACTGGGCCGTGGGCGAGCCACCTGCGGAGGTCTTCGTGCTCGATGGCAAGGTCTCCATCGCCGAAAAAGACGGAGGCAAGGCCATCCAGATCGATCCCGGCACCGAACTCGTCGAGGCCAGCGCCCAGTTTGGCGATTCCGCCGCCGGCAGCGCCACCATCCAGGCACGCGTCTTTGCAAGCAAGAAAGGCCGCAGCACCCCGCGCTTTGGTCTCAGCGTTCACGGCATGGCTGGCTATCGCCTCTATGTAAACCCAGCCAAAAAGCTGCTCGAACTCGTCAAAGCCGATCAAGCAGTCGCCACGGCACCCTTCACCTGGACCTCCGACACCTGGCTAAACCTCAAAATAGAAGCCAAAAAGGCCGCTGGCGATGCCTGGAGCATCACCGCCTCCGCTTGGCCCGCCACAGACCCCGCCGCGCCTTCCACACCGCAGCTCAAACACGAGGACAAAGGCCTCAAAGGCCAGGGCAAATGCGCCATCTGGGCCACGCCTTACTCGAACACGCCCATCTTCTTCGACGACATCCACATCGAGATCGAAGCCGCTCCAGCGAAGTAAGCCTCCTCCCACGGCTTGACAGAACGGGCCGCCGCTCCACACAAGACGGCCCATGCCCACCGACCTCATCGCCGATCTCGAATGGCGCGGCCTTTTGAAACAGGCCAGCGACCTCGAAGCTATCCACGAAGCGCTCAAAACCCCGCAGACCTTCTACTGCGGCTTTGACCCTACCGCGGACAGCCTCCACATCGGCAACCTCCTTCCGCTCATGGCGCTGCGTCGCGTGCAGGAGCACGGGCATAAAGCCATCGCCATCCTCGGTGGCGGCACCGGCCTCATCGGCGATCCCAGCGGCAAGGCCAACGAGCGCACACTGAACACGCCGGAAACCGTCGCCCAGTATGTCGAAAAGATCGGCGTGCAGGTGCGCACCATCCTCGATCCACAAAACACCCTCGTGGTGAACAACGGGGACTGGATCGGCTCGATGAGCGCCGTGCAGCTCCTGCGGGACATCGGCAAGAACTTCTCCATCTCCGCCATGCTCGCCCGCGACAGCGTCGCCTCGCGGCTGGAGAACGGCATCAGCTTCACCGAGTTCACCTACATGATTTTGCAGGCCTACGACTTCGTGAAGCTATTCGACCTGCACGGCTGCCGTTTCCAGATCGGCGGCAGCGACCAATGGGGAAACATGGTCTCCGGCCTCGACCTCATCCGCCGCATGCGTGGCGAATCCGCCCACGTCATCACCTTCCCGCTCATCACCACGAGCAGCGGCAAAAAATTCGGCAAGTCCGAAGCCGGTGCCATCTGGATGGATCGCAACAAGACGAGCCCGTATGCCTTCTACCAGTTCTGGGTGAACAGCGAGGACCCCGACGTGCCACGCTTCCTGCGCTACTTCACGCTGCTATCGCAGGACGAAATCACCGCCATCGAAGCCGAGCACAGCGCCCGCCCCGAACTGCGCAGCGGCCACAAACGTCTCGCCGCCGAGGTTACCAACCTCGTTCACGGCGAAGCCGAGCTGCAAAAGGTCATCCTCGCCTCCGAAGCCCTCTTTGGCGGTGCTGACCTCGCCACCGCCGACGTGGATACCCTCATCGAGGCCACTTCTTCTGCTCCGAGCTGCTCCGTCGATCTCGCCGCCATCCCCAGCGTGCCCGATCTCCTCGTCCAGCTCGCCCTCGCCACCTCGAAGGGCGATGCCAACCGCCTCCTCAAAGGCGGCGGCTTCTACATCAATAATAAACAAGTCGCCGCCGACACGCCCGCCGCTCTCAGCGCTGCCGATTTCCTCGGTGGCAAACTCTGCGTGCTCCGCAAAGGCAAGCGCAACTACGCGACGGTGCGGGCACAAAACTAACAGTGCTCGCTCACGTCCGTAGCCAGTCCGCAGTCTGAGTTTCCCTTCCCCATGAAGGAAGATGCTCACAGTCATACAGATACCGATGGGCCACCCACGGCCCATGCAGGATTCCCTCAACGCCTTCAGCTTCCGCTAGGCTGATCTGGGTGATGACATGACAAAAGGGCTCCACAGGCTTGTCGAGAGAGGTCTGAACCGTCAGACCGGAGAGAATGGCATCCACCAGTTTGGCTGCCACCACGTGAGAACCTGCGCGAATGAGAAAATTTGTATCCTGATCATCAGGGCCGTCGGAACGAGCTTGGCTACCGTAGCGAGTGACTAAGTAGATATAGTTTTTCACAATTTGTCAGCGCTGTGGCTCATTGATCAGCCTTCTGCAGATTTCCAAAGAAGCATATACGATAGTGCCTTCCGGCACATCTACACTTGTGGTATCTGTGAGAACGACAACA
>JBEIGR010000125.1:0-11244 GCA_040381795.1 Verrucomicrobiaceae bacterium
GAAAGCCGCGCGTGAATCGCACTTGAGCGGCCTCCATCCAGGTTCAACGCTCGATTCACCGCGAAACCGGGCATCAATCCGCGCATCGCCAGCATGCGCCCGAGTTCCGCCAGCGAGGTGCTGCGCACCACGCCGATGGCCCACAGGTGCCCGCCATTCGTTGCGATGAAACTCCGTGCCGCATTCTTCGTGCGATCCAGGCTCGTCATCGGCCTTCCTGCATCCACCAGCCGCGGTCCCGCTTGCAAGAAATCCGACACACCCGCCTCGCGGCGGCCTTCCGCATTCCAAATCAGGCGAGGCATCCCTTGCGAGACGACTAGCGAGCCCGTCAGCAGCTTGTTTGACTGCCAGGAGCCGCTGCGGTGCCCGTTGGCGATCATCAGGCCGAGCGGTTCGAAGTTCGTCGAGAAGAAGCCGCCATTCACGCCTGCGAGTGCTCCTGAAGCATCGAGAACATCATCAATCGCTCCGCCACCGCCCCACGAGTCTGGTTGATCCACCACCCGCAGCGTATTGTGACGAGCATCCAAGACCACCACCTGCCACGCAGCGCCTCCAGCCTCAAATTCATGCAGCCATGCCTGCCCACCCCTCAGCGGACGCACCCGGCGATTCGTCGCTGGCGAATCCACCGGACCCTCAGGCGCTGGTGTAAAGTCCTGCGGTGCCTCCACCGGCATCGCCGGAGGTGGGGGCAAAGGTTCTTGAAAAGCCGGAGGCGGAGGCCGCGGAGCCACGCAGGCGCTGAAAAGCAAAGCAGGCAGAAGAAATAGCCGCCAAAGATCGCAGAGACCGCAAAGAACTGTTTTGCGATCTTTGCGTTCTTTTGCGGTCATTTGAATCGTCTTCACAGATTCGCCGCCATCCAGGCTTTCATGCTCGCCAGCGCCCGGGCACGATGACTGAGACTGTTCTTCGTTTCGGCGGGTAAAACGCCAAAGGTGTCCGAAAAACCCAATGGCGTGAAAAGCGAATCGTAACCAAAGCCACCCTCGCCCTGCTCCTGAAGCCTCAAAGTGCCCTCCACCGAGCCGTGAGCCACATGCAGCGTCTTGCCATCCTTCACCAGCGCCATGCAGCAGCGGAAGCGACCGGTGAAAGGCCCCTGCGGTGCCAGCTTCGCCAGTTCCACCTTCAATTTCTCGCGATTCGTCGCATCCGTCGCGTTTTCGCCCGAGTAGCGGGCCGAGCGCACGCCCGGCGCACCGCCCAACGCGTCCACTTCCAGCCCCGAATCATCCGCCAGCACCAGCACACCCGGCAGATAAGCATTGCCGCCGGCGGCTTTGATGATCGCATTGGCCTCAAAGGTCTCGCCTGTCTCCTCTGGCAACGTCAGGCCGGGATGGTCACGAAGGTCGGAGACCTCAAAGCCCGGCAGCATGGCACGGACTTCCTGAGTTTTGTGGGCATTGGACGTGGCGAAGACGATGGAAGGCATGCGCCGCATTGCTAGCACGCCACGAAGTGCCGCCAAGGTGGAAATCCATTTGCCGAATCATCGACTGCGGCTAGTCTCGCGCCCCGAAAAGTTAGGCCAACATAGCTCAGCGGTAGAGCAGCGGTTTTGTAAACCGCCGGTCGTCGGTTCAATTCCGACTGTTGGCTCCACTCTAAAATCGCTGGAAAGCCCTAAAATCAAGCCTTCCAGCGCCATCCGGTGAAATTCATCGGAAAGCAGGGGAAAGCACGAAAAGGCACCAAAAGCCCCAAAATAAGCGGATTGTAAGCGGATTGAATCCACCAGCGGTTTTTGAAATCGGGAGGCCAATCGGCTGATTTTCGACGGCTTGGAATCCATTCCAGCGGCGGCAAGCCGGGCGGTCTGCATCCTGGTAGTAAATGCAGGCAGAAACTGCTCCACAGTGTCACGGCCTGCCGATACTCCGGCCCCGGATCGAGTGGCCCCGATGTTCCTACTCCCTGCGGTAGCGGCGCAACATTCATTTCAGGCAGACTCTCGTATGCGCCTCCCGCCGGCCAGCGGCCTTCCTGTGCCGCTCAGATGGCTCCTGACAGCGCCGGAGGCGGTTCTCCCTGTCATTTCTCACACTTCCGCCTCGGCTCGCCAAAAAAGAAAAGGGGGCGGCCCGTCGGTGGCTCAGGGGAGCACGGTCAGGCCCTCCGCCGTCGCGGTCTTGCCCTGCCGGTCATCGAAGCTCAGGAACTCCCCCGCGCTCATCTCTAGCGCCAGCGCGACGTGCAGCAGATCCAGCGAGCGCACGGCCAGCGTGGCGGCATGGCGACGGCTCAGGCGATGCGCCCGGCGGAAGACGCTCGGCCAGTCCACCGGCAGCAGGGTATAGAAGCCGCTGCGCAGGTCGTGGCGGAGAGTGCGCAGGGCCTTTAATGCCTAGCTCCGCCGGATGCGTTTGGCCGCAAGGTTCCGGCGGATCGCGTTCACGATCTCCAGCCAGTGCAGTTCGGTGAAAAAGACGGGGCCGCTCGCCCGGCCCATCGCCGCCAGCGCGGCGGGTGTCTCCGGCTCCCGCAGGTAGAGCTTCAGGAGCAGGCTGGAATCCGCGTAGGCCATGCGCTCAGAGACGTTCGGCGCGGAATGCCTCCAGCTCGGCACTGGCACCGATCACCGGCTCGGGAAAGGTTTCCTCCAACTCCGCCAGCCGCGCCTTGCGCCAGTCTTCCCCGGCGGCGGGCTTGGCACCGTTCACGGTCAAAGCCGGGGCCGCAGGCGGCATCAGCCGCGCCACTTCCTTGCCACCGTCCACGATGGCGAAGGTTTCGCCACGCATCACCAGCGCCATCCACGCGGGAAGGTTCTGGCCGAATTGCTGGAGAGCCGCGACGCTCATGTGTGAAGAATACCCGCCAGGCTTCGAAGCGGCAAGGTGGAATCTCATAGGTCGCAAGGTCTTACTGGAGATGGTGAAGCCGTGAGCGCACCCTTCTTGGGAATTGTGTCACTTGGGTGAAAAACTACGCATGATGGCGAGAATCACGTCGCGATTCTCACAGCAAGAAAAGCTTATCCCTTTGAACAAGAGGGTCCAAAAATTTGGTTTCAGCGGTTCATCAGACACATCGATAACATAATCATCGCTGCCACCCGACATTAGCACACCATCTCCACCCCAAGAGCGCCCTAAAGAAACTCGCCCTTCTAACCAGGCCCGGTGCAATGAAATCCGCTTCGCAGGCTTTTTGAGGTCCTGAATGGTTCCGTCTGAATAGAATCGCACCTTGCCATAATCAAAAAAACCGGCGCGTTTCCATTCGTCCAAGTAGAGGCTGCATCGCTTCTGGAATGTGACCTTGGACAAAAGCTCAAACGCTTTCGCGATGTTTTCGTGCCGTGCTTTGTGAAATAAGGGCATCCACGCTAGCATTCTGATGTGCGTTCCTCCATCGAACCGAATAATCATTTCGGTTAAGCTGCCAGTTGGAATACCATTAGTGGATCCTTGTTGTCTCAGAAGTTTCAAACCCGCAATTTGTGCCACGGTATGAGTGATTCCTTTGTGCATTACTGCATCTGAGGAAACCCATGAGTTAGAGCTGATTTGAATCTTTTGTGGCACCATACGGTTAAATGTTTTTATACAGCGCCTTCAGCTCAATGAACACCAGCGGGAGCCCGTTCACGAAGCACACGAGGTCCGCGCGGCGGTTGTAGCTCGGTGCCCGCAATCCCGTGATGCACAACTCCCGCACCGCGAGGAAGCGATTGTTCGGCGTGCCGTCGGCACTCACGCCGTTGTCGAAATCAATCACTCGCGCCCTTGTGCTGCGCGTCTGGCCTTTGTCGTCCTTGTAGTCCACCGGCACGCCATCGCGGATGAAGCCATGAAACTCCTGATTGTGCTGGAGCAGCGAGCGGGAGAAATCATGCCGCGTCATCTTCGCCACCGCCTCGTCGATGGCCTTGGCTGGCAAGGAAGGATTCAGCCGCACCAGCGCCGCGCGCAGGTCACGAGTGAGCACCACCTCGCGCGCAT
The DNA here is from genome assembly GCA_040381795.1 of Verrucomicrobiaceae bacterium. Lineage (GTDB taxonomy): Bacteria > Verrucomicrobiota > Verrucomicrobiia > Verrucomicrobiales > Verrucomicrobiaceae > Prosthecobacter. The sequence continues at coordinate 3,957 of JBEIGR010000125.1, forward strand.
CCTTGCGGCCCAGCGTGCCATCGGGGCCGAAGGTTTCCGCTTTGTAGGCATACACGCTCTCCCAGCCCAACACGCCTTCCAGGTGCTCAGCAAAAGTCTGCTGAACCAACCGGTCCTCGCTGTTGATGTCGGTGTAGGCCATTCAGGTGCAATCAAAGCAGACTGAGAAATTTTTGCACCAGTTCAAACGCTCTTCGTGCGGCCATCTCGCGGCTTTCATCATCAATGGCGGCATGGAACTCCACCAGTTGCTGCGGGCCGAATGATTCCACCGTGGCAAACTTCTCCCGCAGGATTTCCACCGCTCGGACGATTTCTGTCTCAGCCAGTCGTGCCTTCCAGTCCTCCGCGAGAGCGGACATGCCTCCAGGAGCGTTTTCCAGGCAGTAACACAGGTCGTAGGCGTCCTTCGGCTTGTCCCTTCCGCCGAGTGCATACGCCTTCAGCACCAGAAAGTCTGGCAGTGAGGCCACGCGCAGGCTGACTTGGTTCGTCGCGCCGCGCACGTTGCGCCCGTCCAGCTTCAGTTCCACCGGCGCATGAAAGGCCACCCCGCAGCCATCCGCCAGCAGTACGCGGAAACCCGGCAACAGCTTCGGCTTGTTCCTCTTCAGCTTCACCTCTTTAGGGGCCAGGAAGTCCACCTCCACCTGCACGGGCTTCTCTCCGTCTTGCAAATTCACGTCCACGATCAGTTGGAAGTCCTTCTCTCCCTGGCGGTAGCGCCGCGTATCCAGCAGCAGCTTCAGTAGTTCTGCATAGCGCCCCTCGCTTAATTTCGTGGCATCCAGTGCCAGATCCACGTCGATGCTTCCCACATGCGGCTCCTCAGCCTCCGGCATCAACAGGTCAGGCGTCCAGCCGCCCACCACCACCATGCAGTCGGAGAAGGAGGCCAGCACCTGCCCCAGGTCTATCAGCACACGCCGAGCGGCTTCCACCTGTCGGTCACTGTAGTCTTCACGTTGTCGTGGCTCCGTCATCATGGCGTCCATCCTGCCGCCTTCCATGCCGGGATCAATCGCTGGTTCAGCACCGCCTCTGCCGCCTCCTGGCCTCGTCCGCCGCTGTGCCAGAGGTCCATATAGGTTTGCACCAGACTGGTGGCACGCAGTCTCCCTTCGCCCAGAGACTCACCGAGGTAGAAGACGCCGTCATCCTCCGGGACCAGCACCACCAGATTTTCCCCCGAATCCACCGCCTTGGCCTCCGCGAGGCTTTGCAGGTGCGCCAGCTCCTCATGCGCGACATAAAGCCAGGTCTTCGGCTGCCGCACATGCGGAGCTTGGAATTCAGCGGCGGAGAAGGACGCATAGGCCGCCCGGCCACCGGCGTGAGCATCCAGGCTGGCGAGCGCCTCTTGCAGCTTCTTCGCGTGTAACAGCGTGAAAAATCCAAGGCGCTGATGCCGGTCAAAGCGGTAGGCATCCCTCCAGGCAAAAAGCAGCTTCACCGGATCAGCCACGCGGAAGCCACCGCCGTCCAGTTCGATGAGATAGGCCTCGTCAACCAGATGCCGCACCACCTTGTTCACCAGCCCGAGGCTCACCCCTGGCTGGCAGTGCTTCTGCATCTCCCGCTGGGTCCAGCGCATCGGCAAATGGGCAGGATGCAGCAGCGCACGCACCACGCGAGCCGCCTCAGCGGTGCGGAGATTGGCTCTCACGCGGGGACGTTCATGCACCGGGGGAATTCCCGTGTGGCTCAGATGCAGCAGGCCCGGCACGTCGATCCGGCAGTTCCCGGCGAGATCATACCAGCTCCATCCCCGCTGGGCGCATAGGTCCGCCAGCCGCTCGGAGACCCACGGCAGCGCCAGCACAAAGTTGGCATCCGCAGGCAGGCCGCTTTTCACCTGTTCTGCCAGCCGGGGGACATCGCCAGGACGCAGCACTCCCTTGCACTCGATGCACAGCCGCGCCTTGCCGCCTCCCGGCAGCGGCAGGCGGCTCTCCAGGTCAAAACCCGCGTCTTTCCCGCCCTGGGCCGCCGGTGCAGCGTTCACCTCCGCGCCCTGAAGCCAGGGAATCTCCTCCCAAAGCTCACCGAGCCGCCTTTGGAGGGCGGTTTCGAGCTGCCTACCCGTGAGTCGGGGTATGTTCACGCCTGAGTGACTGTTCACGATGTCATGAACATGACTTAAATCGTGAACATTGCAAGCCAGGTGCCGCTTTTCGTCCCGAAGTCCGCGTTTAAGGAAACCATACTTACCTTAAATTAGCCAAATAGGCAGATTTTCAGTTTTTCGGGGATGATTGGTTCAAACCTCGATCTCCCCGCTCATCAAGCGCGGCAGCAGCAGGTCGCGGGCTTCTTTGGCTCGTCTGTTGGCGGCCTCCAAGTGGGCAAGCTGTGTCTCAACCGGACGGGCAAAACTCGTGAAGAGGTCCAGCAGTCGCTTGGGAGGAACGACAACCGTCACTTTGGCGAGTTTCTCGCGGGGGAAGTGCTTGATCGTTGCGCCGGTGAATAGCGTCGCAAAGTGGCCGGACTCCGCTTGGTGACGCAAGTTCTGGTAAAGATACTCAGCGCCCATGTTCTCACGGCAGCGGATGCGATGGATGGCCTTCTGGAACATCATTCCTGGCATTTGGTCCTTCCAAATGGCGCAGCGGCCTGGCTCGCCGCCTTCGCACATGACGATGTCTCCGAACTTCAGTCCAAACGTCTCCAGTTCGTGTTCCTCGAAGCGCATTTCACGCAGGTTCGTGAGGTCAAACTCACCCCAGCGCAAATTGACGTTAGCAAGGTATGGCAGCGGCTCGCCACGGTTCTTCTTCTCGTCCAGCATCTTGCCGAGTCGGAACTCCGCGACCTCCTGCAAGGGCTTAACAGCCCAGCCCTGCGGCACGCCGTTGTTCATCCTTCCGCCTTCATCCTTCATCCTTTCAGGATAGCGGAGGTGGACGAACCACTCCCGGTAGAGCAGCCGCGCCGACTCCTCCAGCAACGCCATCCGCCGCCGGTTGTTCTCCATCAGGTCGTCGTAGGCGGTCAGTGTGGCTTCGATGCGCTCTTGAATGGTGGGATCAGGGGCGCGTACTTTGATCTCGTGCAATACGTTGCGATCAACTCCGGGCACCGCTGCCTTGTCGCTTTGATAGTCCTTCAAGATGTTCCTCAGAAAGTAGGCGGCGAATCGTGGCCGGGTGCCTTTGAAGTCGATGACATAGAGCGACGTGTTCAGCGGCCAATAGTCTTGGTCCAAATAGAACACTTCGCCGATAGTGCCGTATCGACCTGTCACAACGCCCGGCGCTTGTGCCTTGGCTTCGTTGTGGAATCCAGTGATGCCGGAAGATGACACAACTGGCACATCGCCTTCGATGCGGGTATCACCCGGCAAATCGTGGCCACGTTTCAACGTGAGAACATCACCGAGCCGACAATCTCGCCAATGCTTCTTCATATCCCCAGCCCCTCAAAGTTTGCCTGAATCTTCACGGCCAGTTCGCTGGCTTCGCGGTCCAGGTCTTTCAGTTCCAGATGGATGTCGCGCATGGCCTGGCCGAAGTCGAAATCCTCGTCCACCTCCGCCGGGGCGACGCCGACATAGCGGCCTGGGGTGAGGCTCCAGTCGGCGGCTTCTATGTCGGCCCGGCTGGCAATCTTGCACAGGCCTGGCACATCGGCATACACGCCCTCGGGGAAGCGGGAGGTGAGCCAGTCGATCTGTCTGATCCAGTAAATGGCCTGGGTTAGGAGCGCGGTGGCGGCTTCGGTGAGACGGCGGACTTCCGCAGATTGCCGGTCAAATGCCGAGCGTGCGGCTTTCTCCACTTGTGGGCGCAGTTTGTCGATGGCGGGGTTCGCCACCTTGCCAAATGCCTGGATGGCAGCTCTAAAACGGCTGGCGTCCGTGGTGTATAAGTGCCGGGTTTCCGCCGAACAATGGTCGCGGCGGAGATGCTGCTCCGGTAATGCCCGGCACTCGTCGGCGACGGTATTACAAGCATCCAGAATCGAGTAAACAGCAGGCATGTATTCTTCGATATCTGCCCCCTCCTTCAGATGATGGTAAGCGGCCTTGTAGTCCGTCGGGAATCCAGAGACTCGCCCTGCCAGCTCGGGTAGCAGCGCGTCGAGACGTCGGCGGCACTGACGCCACTCATCCTCATATTGCAGAATGAGCTGGCGGAAGCGTTCATTCTGTCCGCGATACAGCCACACGATGGCGGAAAGGTTCTTCTGCTGCTCGGGAGTGAAGTCGAAGATCTTCCGCGTGACCTTCCGATACACGTTCCGCGCATCGAGCATGAGCACGCTGTCCTTGCGCTCGGCGGGCTTGCCTTTGTCAAAGAACCACAGCTCGCAGGGCACGGAGCGGGTGTAGAAGAAGTTCGAGCGGATGGACATCATCACGTCCACATCGCCGGTGGCGACGAGCTTCTGCCGCACCTCCGCCTCGCCATGCCCGGCGCTGCTGGCCTGGGATGACATGACGAACCCGGCGCGGCCTTTGGCATTCAGATACGAGTGGAAGTAGCTGATCCAGAGGTAGTTCCCGTTCGAGATGGTCTTGCTCTTGTTCACCCCTGGTAGGCCGAAGGGCAGGCGGCGGTCGCCCTTCACCTTCGCCTCGTCCACCATGTCCACATTGAAGGGCGGGTTCGCCATCATGAAGTCGCAGTTCCCCCAGAGCGGGCGGCCATCGCTGAGGCGGTGCTCGTCCTGGTAGAAGGTGTTCGCCTCCATGATCTCGCCTTCCAGCCCGTGAACGGCGAGGTTCATCTTTGCCAGCCGGATGGTGGTGGCCGTTTTCTCCTGACCGTAGAAGGTCACGCGGTCCATGGTGTTCTGCCCGTGGTCCTCCATGAAATGGCTGGTCTGCACAAACATGCCGCCCGAACCGCAGGCGAGGTCCGCGACGACGCCATGCTCCGGCTCGATGACATTCACGATCATCTGAACGAGCGAGGGCGGGGTGAAGAACTCGCCATTGTCCTGCGCGCCCTGGATGGCGAACTTCATGAGGAAATACTCATAGATGCGCCCGAAGATGTCCCCACTGGCCCGGCGCAGAGCCTCGCTGTCAAAGATGCGGAGCATGGACTCCAGCAGGTCGTTGTCGAACTTCTCGAAGTCCTTCGGGAGCTGCCCGGCCAGCGGTTCGAAGTCGCGCTCGATGGCGTTCATAGCCTCCACCAGTGCGGTGCCGAGGTTCGTCCCCTTCGGCAGAGCGATCAGCGTTTCATAGCGTGCCTCCGGTGGCAGCATCAGCGCCCGGCGGGCGATGAAGTGCGCCTTCGTGATGGGCAGCTTCTTCGGCAGCTTCCCGGCTTCCTTCTCTTCCTCGATCCGTTTGGCTACGGCGTTGTAGCGGTTCGTCGCATGACGCAGGAAGATGATGCCCAGGATGGGAAAGCAATACTCGCTGGAGGTCAGCTTCGAGTTCGCGCGGAGTTGGTCGGCGGCCTCCCAGAGGGTGTCTTCGAGCTTGGAGATGTCCTGGAGGGCGTGGGGAGTCATTCGGGAGCGGGGATTCTGGCGGGTGATGCAGGGAACTCAAGGCTCCTGACGGTGGTTTTTGATTCCGCAGACCTTGTTTTCAGTTCCATTTGCGCTCTTGCAGCGGCCTTCTCCTTCTCCACGAGTGGCGCATGGTCCGTCTTCTTCAGCTCCTTCTGCTCCTCGTGCTCGCCACTCACGCATCCGGCCAGTCAGCTTGGACGGAACCGTTTCCAGGACATCGCCTTGCCGGAAATTTGTATTACGTCGGCTCGCGGGATCTGGCGTCGTATCTCATTGCCACGCCGGAGGGGCACGTCCTCATCAACAGCAGCCTGGAGGAGTCCCCGAAGCTGATTCGGGCCAGTGTCGAGGGGCTCGGCTTCAAGTGGGCGGACATCAAGGTGCTTCTCATCAGCCATGCACACTCGGATCATTGTGCGGGAAGTGCGGAAATCCTGAAGGATACCGGTGCTCAATACTGCGTCATGGCCGAGGATGCTGACGCCGTGGAGAATGGCGGCGCGAAGAAGACGCGCATCGTCAAAGGAGACTACACCCAGTTTCCGCCTGCCAAGGTGGATCGTCGGCTCAAGGATGGGGATGAGATCAAACTCGGTGGCAGCGTGCTCGTGGCACGCAAAACGGCCGGGCATACGCCGGGATGCACCACTTGGACGATGCAGGTCGAAGACAACGGCAAGAAACTCCACGCCGTCATCATCGGCAGCCCGAATGTGAACCCGGGCTACATCCTCGTTGGCAACAAAACCTATCCCAGCATCGCCACGGACTACGAGGCGACCTTTGCCACGCTCAAAGCCCTGCCGGTGGATCTCTTCCTTGGTGCTCACGGCAGCTACTACGGCATGGAGGCGAAGCATAAGCTGCTTGAAAGCGGCGGCAGCAATCCCTTCGTCGATCCCGTAGGCTATCACGCGTATGTGGCGGATCGTGAGAAGGCCTTTCGGGCGGAATGGGACAAGCAAAAAGCCAAATGACATGACTCCCGGCTCCCTCCTCATCCTTGGCGGCGGTTGTTTCGGCCTCACGGCAGCGCTGGAACTGCATTCACGCGGTTGGAAGGTCACACTCATCGATCAAGGTCTGCTTCCACATCCTGACGCCGCTTCGACGGACATCAGCAAGGTCGTGCGCATGGACTACGCGGCGGATGCCCAGCACACGGCGATGGGTTTGCTGAGTCTTGAGCGCTGGAAGCAGTGGAATGCACGCTGGGGCAGCGATTTGTATCACGAGGATGGCTTTCTCGTGATGTCGCGAGGTGAGATGAGGCCCGGTGGCTTCGAACGTGACAGTTTTCAATATCTCAGCGGCCTCGGGCGGGCGCTGCGGCGCATGGATTCGGCGCTGTTGAGGCAGAGACATCCAGTTTGGAATGCGGAGCAGTATGTCGAAGGCTATTTGAACCCCACCGGCGGCTGGGTGGAGAGTGGTCGCGTCATCGCGAAACTGGTTAAAGAAGCTCGCGAGGCCGGAATCGAGGTCATCGAGCAGGTGAAGGCTCCTCGACCTGTTTTTGCCGCTGGACGCTGCACAGCCATCGAAAGCGCCGATGGCCGTGTTTGGACTGCAGATCTCGTTTTGGTCGCGTCAGGTGCGTGGACGCCAGAAGTGCTGCCACACCTTCAAAACGTCATGTGGACCACGGCGCAGACGGTTTTTCATTTTCAGCCGCCTGAGCCGGAACGCTTTCGAGCATCGGAATTCCCTGTCTGGGGTGCCGACATCGCCAAAACGGGCTGGTATGGCTTTCCGGCGAATGCTGACGGTCTTGTGAAGGTCGCCAATCATGGCGTGGGGCGTCGCGTGAAGGCCA
>JBEIGR010000126.1:0-11195 GCA_040381795.1 Verrucomicrobiaceae bacterium
CGCCGCAAGAGCGAGAAGCTCGTCGAGCGCATCGAAGTCGTCGATATGCCCACGGATTACGGCGAGTTCAAACTGCACCTCTACAAAAGCCACCTCGACGGCATTCATCACGTCGCCCTCGTCAAAGGCGACATCAAAGGCAGCGAGCCCACGCTCGTCCGTGTGCATAGCGAGTGCCTCACCGGCGACATCTTTGCCTCACGCCGCTGCGATTGCGGCAGCCAGCTCCACGCAGCGATGGAGCACATCGAAAAGGTGGGCAAGGGCGTCATCATCTACATGCGCGGCCACGAAGGGCGCGGCATCGGCCTCCACGGCAAAATCATGGCCTACAAGCTTCAGGAGCAAGGTCTCGATACTGTCGAGGCGAACCTCAAGCTCGGCTTCCCGATGGATCTGCGAGATTACGGCATCGGTGCCCAGATCATCTACGATCTCGGCGTTCGGAAGATCCGCCTCATGACCAACAACCCACGCAAGGTCATCGGTCTCGAAGGCCACAAGCTGCAAATCACCGAGCAGGTGCCCGTCAAATCCCAGCCCAAGCCCGAAAACGCCCGCTACCTCGAAACCAAGAAGAAAAAGATGGGGCACAAGCTCTGAAGCTCCTTCTGACTCTTAGCCCTTAACTCTTCGCTTTATGTCCCAATTTGCCCCCGCTCGACCCCGCCCGCTCGAAGACCCGGTAGCCATCACCGTCGTCGCCAGCATGTACAACAACCAGTTTGTGCAGGGGCTGGTGAATGCCGTCGCAGCCGAACTGGAGGACCTCGCACCGCAGGCCACGGTGGATGTGTATCGCGTGCCGGGAGCCTTTGAAATCCCCGTCACGACGGAGCTTGTGCTGCGCAATTCGAAGCCGGATGCCATCATCGCCCTCGGGGTGATCATCCGCGGCAGCACGCAGCATGCGGACCTCGTAGGCAGCAGCGTCACCCAGGCCGTGCAGGATATGGCGGTGCGTCATTGCACGCCCATCGTGCATGAGGTGCTGCTCGTGGATGATGCCGAGCAGGCCGAGGAGCGCTGCCTGGGCGCCACCATCAATCGCGGCACGGAAGCTGCCCGCGTGTGCGTGCAGATGATCAATCTCTTCGCCAAAATGCGTGCCGGATTCGCCGGTGAAACCGAACTCGCCTGATCCACACCACCATGGGAAAACGCCGCGAAGGCCGCGAAGCCGCCGTCCAATACCTTTTCGCCTGTGACATGCACAGCGAGACGCCCGAGGGCCAGTTGGAGGCTTTTTGGTCCATCCACACCGCCAAGACCTCCACGCGCCTGTATGCCGAAAGCCTCATCAAAGGAGTCGTCGGGCATCAGACCGACATCGATGAGCACATCCGCGGCTGCATTCTCAATTTCAGCTTTGAGCGCCTCGCCAGCGTGGATCGCAATGTGCTCCGCGTAGCCGTCTATGAACTCGCCTACTGCCCGGAGGTGCCCGGCCCCGTCATTTTAAATGAAGCTATCGAAGTGGCCAAGGCTCTCAGTGCCGGTGAATCCGGCTCCTTCGTGAATGGCGTGCTCGACCGCCTCTCGAAGAAGCTGCGTCCGAATGAACCCAAGTATTCCAAACCCGCGCCGGCGCCTCAGGAGGACTGATCATGGCAGGCTTCTTCAAATCCCTGCTTCAGCGCTTCACCAAGCCCGATATCGATTGGGACGACCTCGAAGCCTCGCTCATCGCCGGTGATCTCGGCCCGCGTCTCGCCCTTCAAATCGTCGCCGATCTCAAAGCGCAGCAGCGGAAGCTCCACGGGGCCGACATCGTCCAGGTGGCCCGCGAGCATGTGCGGAAGATTCTGCCCGAAAGCGTGCCTGCCATCACTCCGCTGGAAGGAAAGCCAAAGGTCATCCTCGTCATCGGCGTGAACGGCACTGGCAAAACCACCTCCACGGCCAAGCTCGCCCACGTTTTACACCACAGCGGCCACAAGATCGTTTTGGCCGCAGCGGACACCTTCCGCGCCGCCGCCGTCGAGCAACTCACCGTCTGGAGTGAGCGCCTCGGCATCCCGCTCGTCAAAGGCCCGCCGAATTGCGATCCGGCCTCCGTGTGCTTCGATGGCTATGAAAAAGCCGTCAAAGAGAAGGCCGATTTCCTCATCTGCGACACCGCCGGCCGCCTCCACACGAAGCACAACCTCATGGAGGAGCTCAAAAAGATTCACCGCATCCTTGGCCGTCGCGATGAAACCTCCCCGCACGAGGTTTTGCTCGTCTGCGATGCCACCACCGGCGGCAACGCCCTCTCCCAAGCCCGCGAATTTCACAAAGCCATCCCGCTCACCGGCGTCATCGTCACCAAACTCGACGGCAGCGGCAAAGGCGGCGTCCTCGTCACCATCCAGCAGGAACTCGGCATCCCCACCCGCTTCATCGGCCTCGGTGAGAAGGTGGAAGACTTCCAGCCCTTCGATCCAAAGCGGTTCGTCGAAGAACTGCTGTAGAGGCGGCAAGCTAGCGCTTAGAGCGAAGGGCAAAGGGCGAAGAGTCAGAAATTGTCCCCCGCCCGCAACGCTTCGCCTGCCCGCCGTGCTTCGCCCAGCGATGAAGGCGGGCGTAGCGATGCGGGCGGGTCGATCCTGACGCTTCGGTTCAAGTTTCAAGTTTCAGGTTCCAAGTCACGCCACCACCGCGATAGCAGTGACGGGTAGCTCTCACTCTCACATATACCACGCTGCACCTACCAAAGCGTTTGCCGCAAAGGGGCAGAGGAGCGGAGGACGCAGAGATGAAAACCGAAAAAAACCTTTGCGTCCTCTGCCTCTTTGCCCCTCTGCGGCAAAAACGAGTGTGAGAAATTCAGGCTAGAAGAGCCGAAGCGAAGATCGCCTCGGCTCGTGCCATGGATTTTTTACTCAACGCAACTTTTGCCTCTCGGAGGCATCTCAAATCACGCAAATTGCGTGTAGAGCTTCAGCTCAGCGATGCGCTGGGCGACATCGAGCGGCGTCACGGATTGCAGTTTGTGCGTGCTGAAGGCTTCGCAGGTGTAGCTGGCGACGACGCTGCCGTGGACGACGGCGGATTTGAGGTCGTCAAAGGTGGGCTTGGTCTTACCGTGGGCGGCGAGCCAGCCGACGAGGCCGCCGAGGAAGCTGTCTCCAGCGCCGGTAGGATCAAAGACGGAGTGCAGCGGGTAGGCAGAGCAGGAGAAGAAGTGCTCCTTCTTCTCGCCGAAGAGATAGCTGCCATGCTCACCACGCTTCACGATGACGAATTTCGGGCCTTTGGCGAGCAGCTTGCGGCCAGCCTCGACGAGGTTCGTCGTGCCGGCGAATTCCTTCGCCTCGCCGTCGTTGATGACGAGGAGGTCGATACGCTTCAAAACATCATGCAGGCGCTCATTGGCGATGCTGATCCAGAGATCCATGGTGTCCGCAGCGATGAAATCGACGGCACTGCATTGGTCGATCATCTGCATCTGGTTTTCGGGATGCATGTTCGCGGCGACGGCGATTTTGGACTTCTGCGCCTCCTCGGGGATTTTCACGCTCCAGTTTTCGAGAACGTTCACGGCCACGTTATGGGTGGTGCGGTTGTTCATGTCCTCATGATACTCGCCGCTCCAGGTGAAGGACGCGCCGCTACTGCGCTCCAGGCCGCTGATGTCCACGCCGTGGCTGGAGAGCATGTCGAGATGCTGCGGTGGGAAATCGTGGCCGATGATGCCGACGAGATGCACGGGCTTTACAAAGACGCTCGCAGCGAGGGCGGCATAGCTGGCGGAGCCTCCGAGCAGGTTTTTTTGCTCATCCTGAGGAGTTTTGACATTATCAAGGGCGACGCTGCCTGCGATGACGACGGACATGAGAGGTTAGTGAAGGTGAAGTGTTTAATTCTTGCCCAACCGGCGGCATGCTCCTAAAACGAAGCCGTGCCGGAAAGGGCCGCCGATCTTCGGTTTGCCCCCCGTCCTGTCAAGCAGCACCTCCGCCCGCCCTGTCATGCGTTTGAGCCTTTTCTTTCTCATGGTCATCCTCCTTCCGGTGGCGGCTGTGGCTCACTTATACTACATCGCCTACCACCGGCTGCCGCTGCTGCGCTCGGAGGTGATCGGCATCCTCGAAAAGGCTGGCGTGCAGTCCCCGAAGGTCGATCTCGCCTTTCTCGATATCGACATCGCAGGCGAGGCACCCTCCCCGCAGGTCCACCGGCAAGTCGTGGAGTCCATCCGCCGCATCGGTCCGCTGCGGCTGAAATCCGGCGCAGATCGCCTGCATGTGAATGCCAGCGTGAAAGCCCACCTGCATGAGAAGCGCCTGCGCCTCACCGGCTGGCTGCCAGGGCAGAAAGATGCTGATAAGCTCACCCGCATCCTCACGGAGCTGCGCCCGGATTTGATCCTCGATACCACCGATCTCCAGCACGCCCCGGAGGTGCGCTGGCCAGCGGATTTCAAGCTACCGCTGGATGCCGCAAATCCCTTTCTCAGTCCCATCCTCGATCATCTGCGCATCCCGGCCGAGCTGAGGATCGAGTTTAAAGACGGCACGCTGCGGCTCACCGGCATGCTGCCTGACGGTGGGCTGAAAGAGGAGATCATTTCCGCTCTCGCCGGAGATTCGGGAGCCTCGGAGATCGATCCCTCAGCACTCATCGCCAGCCCGCATGTCAAAGCGGCTCCCTTCGCGAAGAAAAAAGCGCTCGCCGCCTTCCTCGCGAGCTTCTTCGCCGCCCCACCGCCGCGAGGCTTCGAGATCAAAGACCAAGGCCGCCCAAAACTCACCGGCATCGCCACCCGAAAGCTGGAGAGTGAATGGCTCACCCTGCTGCGCCCCGTGACGGGCGCAGCGCAGGTAGATTCGCAGCTCGTCCTGCTGCCCTCGCTTTATCACCAGCCTGGCTATCAGCCCCGCTCACCGCTGCCTCCTGCCATGCTCGAGCAGCTCTGCGAGGTGCTCCACGGCATGGCCATCTCCTTTGAATCAGGCACCTCCACCCTCCCGCCGCTCGATCAGACAAAGCTCGCCGCACTGGCCCCCTCGCTAGTGGCCGCAGGTCCCGCCCTCGGCCTCATCATCGGCGGCCATCCTGATCCCCTCGGTGATGCCACCCAGGAAGCCGCGATGGCAAAAAACCGCGCCGAGACCGTGCTCTCCTTTCTCATCGAGCAGGGTGTCCCTGCCTCAGACATCACGGCGACGGCCTTTGATCCCGTCCCCCCTAGCTCCCCGGCTGCACCTGATATGCCCCGAAGCGTCGAAATCCTCGTCAAATAACAAGCCATGCCTCTCGACCTTCAATCCCTCTCGACGGACACGCTTCTCTACATGCTCATGCATAGCGGCATTTTCGTCGCCATCCTGGGCGCGGTGTTTTTCCTCATCGGCCTCCTCTTCGGCCATGCCACCTGGGGACGTTACAAAACGCAGTCACGCCTGCTCGCTCGTGAAATCGAGCAGCAGCGCCAAGAGATCGCCACCCTGAAGCGCAAGGTCGGCGATCACTCTGTAAAGCCCGGCAGCGTCTCGCTCGCCACCGATTCCATCACCATGCCCTCCGCAGGCAGCGAGCCCTCCACCAGCGACATCCCACCGCCCGTATCCTCCCCAGTGGAGCATCAGCCGCCCCCCCCACCCTCCCCCGCCCAGCCCGCAGAAATCATCCACGATAGCCTCGCTCCCGCCGAGCCACCCACAGCTAGCCTCTCCGCGAAAACAAAAGCTCCCAAGGCAAAGACCACGATCAAAGCCAAGCCCGCCGAGCCAAAAATCACCATCGAACCTATCCCCGCTCCCTTTGAGCCGCCTCCCACCCTGCCGGAGAGGCCCGCAGCCCCATCCCCGCTCGCCGCCATCATCGCCCCACATGCCGCCCCCGCCCTTCCAAAGCCTGAAAAGCCCGCCCCAGACCCCCTCGCTACTGCCGTCGAGTCCCTCGACATCATTCCTGCTTTGCCGGAGCTACCGAGTTCCACCGCACCCACCGAGGTCAAACCAGAGCACGATGCCAAACTAGGCCTCGTTTACAAAACACCACCTCCGAAGCACGACGACCTCACCGCTCTCCAAGGCATCGCCAAAGTACTCGAACAGCGCCTCCACGAATTCGGCATCTACACCTATGACCAGATCGCCGCGTGGACGGAGGATCAGATCAAAGAATTCTCCTCCCGCCTCGCCTTCAAAGACCGCATCCAACGCGAAAAATGGGTGGAGCAGGCCCAAAAGCTCCTGCCAGGGAAAACACCACATTCATGACATCCTCGATCGCCGTCTCGCTCCCCCTTTTCCTCGCCATCATCACCCACGCAGCCGCCGAGGCTGTGCCCGTGGTCATCATGCCGGGTCAAGGCATCACTCGCGGAGGCCAGCCCTACTTCGTTAAAGGTGCGGGTGGTGAGAAGCACCTCGACGAACTCGTGGCCACCGGCGGAAACAGCCTCCGCACCTGGACCACCAATGGCCTGGAGCCCATTCTCGATACCGCCCAGCAGCGTGGCCTCACCGTTTGTGCGGGCATCTGGCTGGAGCCCGAGTGCCATTGGTTCTCTTATGCCAATTCCAAGCACTGTGCGAAGCAGATCGCACGGGTGGTGAATGAGGTCGTGCAGCATCGTGACCACCCAGCCCTGCTCTTTTGGGGCCTCGGCAATGAAACCGAGGGCGATGGCGAAAACGTCGCCTACTGGAAGCAGCTCGAAGTGCTGGCTCAAGTGGTGAAAGCACTCGATCCAGCTCACCCCACCTTCACCGCCGTGGCCGGCCTCCAGCCGAAAAAAATCGCCGGGCTGTATGCTCACACGCCCAGTCTCGACTTCATCGGCATCAACACCTACGGAGCGCTGCCGCAGCTTCGGAAATACCTCGCCGAAAACGGCTGGAAGCGCCCCTGGGTCGTCACGGAATATGGCGCACGCGGTTTCTGGGAAAGCCCCCGCACATCCTGGAATGCCCCCATCGAACCACCCAGCCAGGAGAAGGCCAAATTCATCCACAAAGCCTACCAAGCCGCCATCCAGCCCGGGGGCGATTGCTGGGGCAGTTATGTGTTTCTCTGGGGACAGAAGCAGGAGGCCACCTCGACGTGGTTCGGCATCTTCACCGATCAAGGCGAATCCACCGCCATTCGCGATGTGATGCATGAGCTATGGAAAGGTGAAGCACCGCCTGATCGAGCCCCCCTTCTCACAAAACTGGAAAGCAGCGCCGCCAAAAAAGAAATGGCCGCAGGCACTGAATTCCAAGCATCAGCCACCGCCAGTGATCCCGATGGCGATGCCCTTTCCTGGCACTGGACCGTCACCGCCGAGAGCGCCGGACGGGATGCCAAAGGCAAAGAACGCATCCCTCAGCCCATCCCCGAGTGCGTGGTGAAATCCGAAGCATCCTCCGCCACCTTCCTCGCTCCCCAAAAACCCGGCGACTACCGCGTCCACCTCCGCATCACCGATAACCATCACCGCGCCGCGACGGCGAATTTTCCCTTCAAGGTCATTAAGCCATGAAAATGGCAAAAATATGGGCGGCTAAATATGGAAAACAAGGGCTCCCCATATTTAGCCGAACATATTTTTGCCATATTACAGTTCATCGAATGGTGGTGAATGTAACCTGATGGTGGGTGATGTTTGCCCATAGAATGGCTTTGAGATTGGTGTGTTGCAGCAAGCGACGAGCATGAGTTTCGAAAGCATCCAGTCGTTCCGTGAAGGCAGTCAGGCGAAACGCCACCCCAGGAGCGAGAAGCCTCATCTTTTGGTCATGGAGGTGTCCTTTGTTTCCCATGACCGGCACTGGGTGGATCACCGTCTCTTCGCCGCCGAGAAAATGTGTCAACGCCTCATCAAACAAGCTCATTTCAAGACCCGCACCCCAATCTCGGATCAGAGCCATCAACGTTTCGCGGAAAAACTCCCCGCCAAGGATGCTGGAGACAAAAGCAGCATCTAGAACTCGTGGGTCACATAAATCTTCGAGACGCTGGTGGCAGTTCACAAACTCAGAACCCATGCGTTCAGGACGCATGTTGAAGATCATGCCGTGCGACAAGCCAAACAGCAGGAGGTAGTTGAATGCCTGACTCCGGTGTTTGGCCACAATGGTCTCAGCCGCCTTGAACTCAAACAAACCAGAACGACGGGCCAGAACATCGAGCTGATAGGTTTTGGAGAAGGTCTTATGGGTGACTGTCACTGGAAGTTCGAGTTCCAAGTCTGTCATCCGATCCGCCAGCTCACGCTTATAAACACGCTCATCAAAGAATCGCCCAAACTCATTGTGGATGTCGATCACATGTGACTTCACCTCAAAAGCGAGGCTGGAGAACTCCTCTTGGGAGATGCGAGTCGTGGGTGTTGGTTGAATGATCGGCATGGGAGTGGATGGCAAAAAGATGTGTGGCTAAATATGGGGCGGCTTTTGTTCTCATATTTGGCCGCACATATTTTTGCCATCAAATCAGTCTCCTAACTCCTGCCGTGTGGCAATCGGCACATAGCCGATCTCAAAACCCTTCGGTGGCGTGAGGATGAGTGCGGGATCAATGTCCGCCAGCTTGCCGAGATCCGGCGGAGCGAGGTAATCGCGATCCTTCATCCATGCGCGATGCAGTTTCTCGACACGTTGCTGCACCTGCTCGCGTTCTTCGGGGGTGAGGTCGGCGTTGAGCATCGCGGGCTGGTCGGCGAAGCGATACCAAGAGTAGGTGACCGTACTGCCATCGCCGAGCTTGGCTTTGAAGGGGCCGGCGACGGGACCGGGCTTTTTCCAACAGCTATTGGCATCATCGGGCGTCGTGCGTGGCTCCTGCGGCTTTTCTTTTGGCGTCTCAAAGCGGTGCTGCGCTAGCTTCGAGTCTGTAGACACCTGCTTCGTATCCATCACCTGCCACTGCGGCTTGCCGCGAGGATTCGTGCCGAGTTGATAATACTCCGGCAGGACGACGAGCGAGCCTTCGCGGCGTGTGAACTGCTCATTCCATTGATAGCCGAAGGTGATCGGGTTCGGCGTGAAGGACGTGGCGAAGGCATTCCAAGCAAGCGGGGTCTTGTCATCGCGCTTCGTTCCGGGCGGGTAGATGCTCCAGTTCGAGCCACCGCCGCTGCGAAACGTATGAATCACCGCAGCCTCGGGCTTGATCTTGCCATCCGCCGCCGCACCACCGTCAAACCAGCGCTGCACCTCATCCCACAGCGCAGCTCTTTTATACGCGGTGAGTCGATGCAGCACCGTGGACGTTCCATCCGCGCCAATCGGAAAGCGTGTCGGCGCGACGCGTGCCCTCTTGTCAGACAAAATCGCGGGCACATGCTGCGTCTCCATCTGGATGGCTTTGTTCGGCCCGGCAGGACGTGAATCGAGCAACAGTCCGGCCCACTCAGGATGCTCGATGAGTGCCTGCGACCAGAAAAACGGCGTGAAGAAGGCCACGGGGCCTTTGAAGTTCCCGGTGCTCAAAAAGAGCGTCCAGCAATGGTTGCCCGTTGGCACGTTTTTGCCTGCGGTGGTGCTCTTTTTATTCGTCAGCGGCAGTGGCAGGTAGCCATAGCCGAACAGCTCGCCGCTCGTGCCTTGCTTGAGGTTCAGGCCATCGAGCGGCATCAGCAGCCACGGGCTGAGCTGCGCTACGCCATACTGCCCGCGCGGCTTTTCCCAGGTTCCCGCGCCGTAGCCGGGACCGTTCGCGATCACGGAAAAGTTCGGCCCCACGCCGCCCATGATGAACTTCGGCGTGATCGTCGGAAAATATGTGTCGCGCCACCAGCCGAGCCCGCCCTCGATGTCCGTGTAGCACTTCTCCTTCGGCTTCTCCGCCTCCGACCACTGCGGATGCATCCAGGTGCCGCAAAGCCCCGTCTGAAACCGATGCCCCGGATACGTGCCCACCAGCGGCCAAGCCGCCGCATAGAGCGAGAAGCCGCCATTGAACTCCTCCGGCACTTTCTCCGCCGGTGCGAAGAGATAACCGGCCATCTCGCCTTCTTGAACTTCGGTGGACAAGAGCAGCGAAGGAAGAGCGAGTGTGGCGACGAGAGCGGAGAAAGCTTTCATGCGTTCCTCTTTGGCACAGAAAGCGCCGTTGTCTTGGCCCTGATGGCTGCCAAATCTTCTTTCGTGTCTCTCAAGACGGTCGATGGCCGCGACGTCGAGTTTGGCGCAAAGAAATGCTACAAACCCTACGCCCCAAAGTGAGGCTCACACGTCGATCACCTGCCCGCCGCCAGATTTCGACTTCGCGGCCAGCCATTGCTTGTACCTTTCGAGGTCCTGCTCCACCAGCTTCAAGCAAAAGGCGATCACCGCCGCGTCGTCGAGATAGCCCAGGCCGGGGATGACATCTGGAAACAGGTCCGCTGGACTCAGCACATACAGCAGCGCCAGAGCCACCGCCGCGATGGCCCAGTAAGGCGTCTCGCGGTAGCGGCCTGCGGCATAGTCTTTGACGAGGCTGAGCATGATCTTCGCCTGCTCGAAGAACTGCTTGAGCTTGGGCAGCTTCCCCTCGATGTCGTTGGCACGTTGGGTGACCTTTTCGATGCTGACATCGTGGTTGTGACCGGGTTCGGGAGAGGCTGGCGTGCTCATGGCGGAAATGAAAAGCAGACACGGGGTTTGTTCAATGCCGTGTTTGATGCTCCTTGCTGCACGGAAAAGCACTTCGAGACTTCTATTTGCCCACTGCCCGAACTCGCAAACGTCGCAAGGCAAACAGCCCCCCCGCACTCTCCGCGATCTTTCGTGCTCCGTCCTTCCGCCTAGGTCCGAAACTCTCCCGGTTCTGCCCAAAGATGCTCTCCACGAACTCCTTGCCTCCGATCACCAGTCCGTCGCTGAAGTATCGCACTCGCAGCCGCACCAGATCTGCTGCCGTGAGCTTGCCCTTTGCCTCCAGCACCGCCTTGGAGTCCTCCTCGCTCACGCCGCGTCTCACCACCTCGCTCTTGTCCGCACTGCGCACCTCCACCGCGTGGCTGTAGAGCAGCTTTCGATACGCTTCGGCTCCTCCGGCGCTTTCCCAGCCATCCACCGGCTTCGCCGTCACCTTGCTCATGGCTCGCTGCGCCCTCCGGCTGCCGCTCAGAGCCTCCGCGTAGCCGCACCAGCGGTAGTCTTTCGGGTCCTTCACGAGGCCAGCACGCACCGGATTGAGATCAATGTAGGCCGCCATCGTATGCAGCGGCTCGCCCTTGCCCTCCACCAGCACGCTCTTGAAGCGGTCCATCCACAGCGTGCCCTTGCGCCCGC
>JBEIGR010000127.1:0-11144 GCA_040381795.1 Verrucomicrobiaceae bacterium
CTCGCTGATCCAAAACATCAAAGCCAATGCAAGGGGGCTGCCCAACTTCGCCAACTTCCGCATCCGTATCCTGTTCTACTGCGCCAAGCTCGACATGATGCCTGCCTGATCAAAACCCCAGCTTTTTGCCCGAAGAGCCTGAAAAACTCAAGGCGAGGTGGCGCGGAACGTCCAATTAGTGCCAAATCACAATTCAGCATTCGCTGTCTCCCATAATGCTTGCACCGTATGACTCCGGACGACGTTCCGGCGCTGTTGCGCGTTTTCGGCGATGCGGAGGTCATGCGGTATTATCCGGCCCCGTTTGATGAGGCGCGGATGCAGCGCTGGGCGGCGTGGAATCAGCAACACGATGCCGAGCATGGTCATGGACTCTGGGCGGGAAAACGGGGTCAGGGAAAACGGGGTCAGGAAAACGGGGTCAGGCTACAACCCTCTGACAAAAGATCATCATAGCAATCCGGCGCTTCTCAGCTGCTTGGCCAGCGGCTGCTGAGTGCGAAGGTGGAAGACTAGGAGTGCGGCGAAGCCGCGAGACTCCTCTTCTCATCGGCTCCTCTTCTGCAAGTCTGCCATCCGGGCCGCGAGCGGAGTCGCGGACGACGAACAATGAACAGCGGACGAGGGCGTCCGCGCTCCCAGTCTCACCACTCCAAGTCTCCAAGTCCCCGCCTGCAAAGCTGCGCGTAGCGCTGCGGGCAGGTCTTGCGGTCTCAGCTCACGCGGGCCTCACCGTCACCTGCATGCTCTGCCTGGTGAAGTTTCCAAACATCGTGGCCAGGGCCACATCGGCCGCATCGCGACCATAGGCGACGACGAGGCGATTGCCGCGCGGGCGATCATAGGTGGCCAGCGGCCACCGATGAAGGCCTCAAACCAGGCGTGGAGGTCCATCGGATACCATGCATGCAAAAAGCCCACCACCATGCGTGCGGGCACATTGATGGCCCGACACAGCGCGATGCCCAGATGGGCAAAATCACGGCTGGTGTTCAGCGTCTCCAAGACGGTGGTGAAGCTGTTGCTGGTGCCTTGCTCATTGCGCACCTGCTGATGCACCCAATCATGGAGCAGCGCCACCTGCTGGTAGGTGGGAGGCGCAAAGCCCACGATGGAGGCGGCGAGGGAGATCAGCTCGTCAGACTGGCCGTAGCGGCTGGGAAACGGGGGAAACGGGGTCAAACTGGCTGACAAAAGGTTCACACTCATGAGTTCGTGGCATCGGCTTCTTCTAGAAGTGTTTCAGTTATTCCGGCAGCTTCTTGATTGCCGCCTTCCCGTCAAGACGTCGGAGTTGTTGGCTCACATTCACCGCCGATTTCATCGCCAGCCATCTCTCCGTGGATTGGGGCGATTGTTCGTCGGGTGAGTTATGCCCAAAATCCGATTGCGGCGGGTAAAGAATGTGAACAACTGTTTCTTGCTGGTTGGAAGTCTTCCCGCTTGAATCAATCCATGAAAATCGCCCGCGATCCTTCCGCCACTTCAGGCAGGGGACTGCTGTCTCTCATTCATGGGTTGCTAACGGCGGCTCAAAGGGATGTGCGGCGATTAAAAACGCATGAGGCGGTGGCCACCCATCAGCTCCGCGTGCGGATGAAAAAGCTGCTCGCCCTCCTCAGGCTTGGGCGGGATTGCGTGCCGGAGCAGACGTTTATGGCCATGCGCATGCACATTCGAGCCGTGAAGAATGCCTGCGCGGGCAATCGGGATGTGGTGGTGCGTGATAAGCTCGTGGAGAAGCTCTCGCGTCGTTTTCATCTGTCTCCACAGCATGCGCTCAACGCGGATGGGAGCCGGCTGGTGCCGCCTTCCAGTTCGTTTCTGCTTCATCAGCTTTGTGCGCTGGAACAACTCGTGGAGAGAACGAGCATCGAAAGGCTGACGCCCGAACAAATCGTGGCCGCTCATGCCCTCACCTATCGAAAGGGGCGTCGTCTGATGAAATTATCCTTCGAGAGCGTGGCGGAGGAATCGCTGCATCGCTGGCGGCATCGGGTGAAGGACCTCCACTATCAAACGCTGGCTATTCGGCATCTTCCTGGAGCCTGCCGTCGTGTGCGGCGAGCACGCAAACTCGGCGGCTTGCTGGGACGTGAGCGTGATCTGGCAAGCCTAGCTTGTGAACGGGCCTATGCAGTGAAGCGCGGCGCATGGAGTCATCTCATTCACGAGCACCGCTCCAAACTTCAGCAGCGCATTTTGCTGCTCGGTCATCGGCTTTACGATCCGGCGGCGCAGCAGTTCCATCACAAGATGGAACGGCAGCTTGAGCTGGTGTGAGCTACTCCTGCTCTTCGGCGAGCTTGGCGGCTTCGCGTTTGAGGATGCGGCCCACGCGGTGTTTCGCCAAATAGACCTGAGCGGCGTTCACACCGAGCTCTTTTTTGACACGCTCAGGACTCCAGCCCTTGAGAACGTAGCAGGAGAAGATTTGAAATTGCCGGGGAGAGACGAGGGCCTTCACGCGGCGCAGCGCGATGTCCATGATCTTATCCTGCCACTCGCGTTCCCAGAGTTTTTCGAGGGCCACGCCGTTTGGATCGGCACAGCGATCAATGGGCGCGGTGCGGCGGTCATCGGGCTCTTCACCCGCGTAGAGATTGGCTTCACGATCCTGCTGCTTTTTGCGGCGGCGGAACTGATCGAGGATGCGCCAGCGTGCTTGATTGAGGAGGAAGGATTTAAAGGAGCCAAGGCTGGTATCGAACTTCTTCTTTTGCAGGTTCTTCGCCACGCCGATGAAGGTCTCCTGCACCACATCACCCGCTTCGTCATCGCTGAGACCTGCTTTACGGGCCACATGAAAGACGAAGCTGGAGTAGATGCGGTAAAATTCGTCCCATGAGGCCCAGTCGTCCCAGTTATCGAGCCGCTCGATGAGCGTCTTCCGCGTGGGCGGAGAGCCGCTTTCCTTCAATTGCTTGAGGATCTGCTCTTCGTTGGGGATTTTCGGGTCTTCTTCAGCCATGAAGCATGCCGGGTGGCACCGGTGTGAGGCGGATGGTAGGGCCGGATTGCGAACTGGCAACGCGCCCTTTTGCAGGTTTTGCGATCAGGGTTTCGACTCGGGGCGGCGGAAGAGACCCTGATACCACTTCTTCTTGGGAGGCTCAGGAGCGGGCTGCGGCGTGGCGACCGGCGCGGCGATGTTTTGGGGGAATTTCTGCGCGGCATCCGCTCCCACGCTGCCTCGCAAATCCTCACGCATGGAAGCGTGGCGCATATCAGCCTCGCTCTCGACGACCTGGGGCTGGATGAAGATGATGAGTTCTTTGCGCTCGGTGTTGTCCGTATCGGTGCGGAAGAGCTTACCGAGTCCGGGAATGCGACCGAGGAAGGGCAGGCCGCTGGCCCCCTTGGTCTTGGTTTCGGAAATGAGGCCGCCCAGAACGATGGTGTTGCGATCCGGCACGTTGACGGAGGTGACGAGCTGCTCCGTGCCGATGACGGGCACCAGATTCGGCGAAATGGTGCGCTCGTTGACGATGGTGTCGTTGATCTGCGAGATGGTGAGATTCACCTCCCCATCGGGATTGATCAGTGGAACGACTTCCAGCTTCAGCACGACATCGAGGTAAGCCGTGGTGGATTGCACGGTGCCCTGGTTATTGACGTTGTTGCCGAGCACCGAGGTGGTGGTCTCGGGGTAGGGGACCTTCTGGCCGGAGGTGATGGTGGCCTTGCGATTGTTCAAAGCAAAGACGCTGGGGCGGGAGAGCACTTTGAAGTTCCGTGAGGTTTCCAGCGCGGTGACGAAGATCTCCAGGCTATCTCCTACGGCACCGTAAAGGCCGAGGCCGGTGGCGGGGCCAAAGGCGTTCGTGATGGCGGCATTGCGCAGGTCATTCACCGCACGTCCCACTGCATTTCCTGAGAGTACATCCGTGCGGCTGGTGACGCCCGTGGCGGAGAAATTCACACCGTCGCCAGCGCGGGAAAGGCCGGAGAGGTAATCAATGCCGCTGGTGAGGCCATCCGTGAGCGTGAGCTGGCCGATGACGGTGGAGAGATAAACCTGGGCGGGCCTCTGATCGAGGCGGTCGAGCAGCATGGTGGCCTTATCGACGCTCTCCTTCGGCCCGATGACGATGATGGAGTTCGACATCGGATCAGCAATGACGCGGGTCTTGCCAACAAGGACGGAAACGGGTGCATTATCGACCGAGGGGCCGGTGATCACATCCGCCCGCGATCCAGATGAGCTAGTCGTTGTGCTCGCCGTATCGGAAGTAGCAGCGGCGCTGGTGCTGCCAACCTGGCCACCTCGCGTGTTTTGTGTGTTTCGACCGCCGAGGAGCTGGGAGTTGTTGCTGGCGAGGGCCTGCTGGCGCTGCTGCTGAATGGTGCCACCTCCGGGGAGTTGCACGGTGCCAGCGCTGGGATCTTGAAGAAGATCGGTGATGGCGCTGAGCACATCGAGTGCGGCGGCGAATTTCAAACGGCGCTCGTAGGGCTGCTCGACATCCACGGGCTTGTCGAACTCAGCGATCAAACTGGCGACGTAAGTGTAGTCCGCAGGCGAGGCGATGACGAGAATCTGGTTCAGCCGCGTATCCGCCACCACCTGAGCGCTGGGCTGCGGAGCTTGTGCATTGTTACCTTGCTGAGGGACGCCGTTGATGATGACGGGCGGCGGCTGGCGGTTGTTATTGTTGTTGTTGTCGTTGTTGCCGCGATCACGGTCTCCGCCGCGTCCATCGCTGGCAGCGGAGCCACGAATGGTATTCACGCCCTTGGATTCTTTTTCCTGAGCCTGAGCCGTGAGCGTGGCTTGGATGATTTGAGCAATGGTGGCTGCATCACCATACTCCACCGGGATAAACTTCGTCACCAGCGAGGAGCCGGTGTCTGCCAGATCAATGCTCTCACGGATGGAAATGAGCTGTTTCACCACGGTAGCGCTCTCCGTGATGAGAAGGCCGGGCGGAGTAGCCACGGCCGTGATGCGGCCATAAGCCCCCAGGCCCACATGCCCGCTAAACATCTCCGCCGCATCCTCCGGGGCTAGGTTGTCCAGCTTCATGAAGTAAGTCACGATGCTTTCGCCTTCGGGGATGTCCTTCGGGCTGGTGTAAAAGCGCACGCCGTGGGAGAACTGCACCGCATTGGCGCTCTGGTTGCGTGAGGGCAGCAC
This sequence comes from Verrucomicrobiaceae bacterium, assembly GCA_040381795.1. Lineage (GTDB taxonomy): Bacteria > Verrucomicrobiota > Verrucomicrobiia > Verrucomicrobiales > Verrucomicrobiaceae > Prosthecobacter. The sequence goes on from JBEIGR010000127.1 coordinate 5,138, forward strand.
CTTGGCGCTCTTGCCGCCGGGTTCATAAATGATGGCGTATCCATTGGCGAGCAGCGAGGCCTCGATGAGCTTGATGGCCTCCGGCTTCGGCACGGGCTTCGGTGTCACGAGGCTGATGGTGGCCCCTTCAAAGATATTAGTGTCCTTGATCAGCGTGTAGCCAGTGAGCCGCTCGTAGATGGCGAGGATATCCGAAACCGGATTGTTGACGAATTGCATCATCACATCGTCACCGGAGATCTGGAAGGACTCGCCTTCACCGCCAGCACCACCTTCACCCGGGCCTCCTGGGCCGCCCCGGCGTCCGCCAAAGCCGCCGCGATTGCCACCAAAGCCTCCCGGAGGGCCAAAAGCACCCGGCGGAGGAGCCACTGGCGGAGTTCCATCAGGCGGAGCCGTCGCCGCAGGCGCTCCGGGAGCAACTGGTGCAGAAGGCGGGACAGCGGGAGGAGCTTTCGGAGCGTCTTGAGCGAGGATCAGGCCGGAGGCAGAGAGTAGGAGAAGCGGGAAAAGAGACTGGCGGGACATGTGAAAAGAGAAAATAGACGGGATGAAGCAGGCGTGCGGCGTGAACGGAGGATTTAGCGTTTCTTGTCGTCCTTTTCGATCTTGTCGAACATGCTGCGGATGGCGTTACGCCGATCTTCTTCGGAGGCGCTGCGGAATTTTTCATTGCTGAACATCTCTCGCATGCCGTTTCTGAATTTTTCCTTCGCGCCGTCCGAGAGAGATTCATATTTTTTGCGATCTTCCTCGCTCGGGCCTCGGCCACCACGATTGAATTTATCGCCGCCGGGAGGCTGGCCACCATCTTTGCCCTCCTTACCTTCCTTTTTGTCCTTCTTCATCGCCTCTGGCGTGAGAGCCGCCGCATCGTAGCGAATGCTTACCGGCTCACCACCGATGCTGACCTTCGCGGAGGCTCGGTTGATATCCGCCGAGTGCGTGGCCTCCACCAGCGTCCAGCCGCGCAGGTTCGGCTGATCGGTCACCACGAGAGATTCCTTCTTATCTTTGTCAAACAGGGTCACCACCGGTTTTCCGTCCACATAGGCCACTCCCGTGAGCACCAGCGAATCGGAGACATTCACGATGCGGGTGAAGGGTGAGTTTTGCACCACCCCAGCCAGAGCATTGAAATCAAACGGCTGCGGCAGATCCGGGTCCACCGGCCCCGGAGGAGCCGTGGCAGCTCCTGCAGCGGCACTGCCTGGCTCCGGCAGCATCGTGGCCTCCTCGTCTTCTGTGGGAAAAAGGTCCGCCGTGCTCAGCGGCGGCTCTGCCGCAGGTGCGGCAGGGGCCGGCTGCTGCGCTCCGAGCCAAGGCGCGGCGAGACAAAGCACGGTGAGCAGGAGGTGGGAAAGCTTCATGAGGCAGGGGATGCGGCTGGGAACGCAGTTCTAACTCCGGTCGTTCGAAATTGTTGTGCGTGCGAGGAGGTTTTCATGGGCGAATCCATCCATCGTCTGCGGCCGGACTTGCGGCGAGGCATTTCCCCGGCATGAAGCCCGCTCCCATTCCCATGAAAATCGTTCTCACCGGCGGCGGCGGCTTCCTCGGCCATCAACTGGCCCAATCCATCCTGAAGCGCGGCACCCTCATCGGCCGCGAGGTCTCTCAGATCGTGCTCCTCGACGCGGCTTTTCATCGTGAAATCCCCGATCCTCGCGTCCAAACCATCTGCGGCGACATCAGTGATCGCGATACCGTCTTCAGCGCCTTGGGTAGCGATGCCGATGTCATCTTCCACCTCGCCTCCATGGTCAGCGGCGAGTGCGAAGAACGCTACGACGACGCCCTCCGGGTGAATCTCGATGGCGGCCGGAATGTCTTCGAGGCCGCTCGTGCCGCCACAGGCCGCCCACGCGTCGTCTTTGCCAGCAGCGTCGCCTGCTATGGCGGCATCGACATGTCTCAACTGATGTCCGATACCACCAAGCAGCTCCCCCAGACCACTTACGGCATCACCAAAGCCATCTGTGAGATGCTCATCAATGATCACACCCGCAAAGGCCACTTCGATGGCCGCAGCGTGCGCCTCCCCACCGTCATCATCCGCCCCGGCAAACCCAATGCCGCCGCCTCCAGTTGGGCCAGCGGCATGTTTCGCGAGCCTTTGAATGGTGAACCCTGCCTCCTGCCCATACGCCGGGATCAGCCCCATCCCATGACCGGCTACCGCACCGTCATCGAGAGCTTCATCGCCCTCGCCGAAGTCGATGAGGCCCGGCTCGGCAAAGATCGTGCCTATGTGCTCCCCGCCCATCGCGTCACCCCGCAGATCGCCGAGCAGGTCATCCGCGAAGTCGCCGCCGAAAAAGGCATCACCCTCGGCCCCATCGTCGATGCCTTCAATGAACGCATCCAGGGCATCGTCGATAATTGGCCTCAGCAAGTCGATGGCAGCCGAGCCATCGAGATCGGTGTGCCGCCACCTCCACCGCTCAAAACCATCGTCGAGCAGTATGTGGAGGACTTTTTAGGCCAGTGATCCGGCCCATCGGCCTCACACATCCTTTTCCTTCGCTGCCTTCTTCGCCGGGATGAAGCCCTCTTCACCCTCGGGCCACTTCGCCCCCTCCTGAATCCAGCGGCGGATCAGCGATACCTCATCCATCGGGATGCGGTGCCCCGTCGCTGGCATTGCCTTCTTATCTTTGGCTGGCAGCGTCAGCGTCAGCAGCAGCAGGCTACGATCCGGCCCACCAGGCACGATAACCGGGCCACCCGTGCGCTTCCCAAAGGCCAGCTTCGCACTTTGCAGATTCAGATCCCCCAGCATCGACTCCGCGTGATGGCATTCGATGCAGCGATCCGCGAGGATCGGCTTGATCTGCCGCCCAAAATCCACCGGCGGCTCTGCCGCACCCGCGAAAGAAGGGATGAAGAGCAGGGCGGCAAAGAGGAAAGTCGTTCTCATGCCTCAATCATCACAGAAACACCTCCACGCGTCTAGCACTCGTTTGTCCGTCACTGCGCCCATTTTGTCACGCCCGCCCGAGAAAGTGGAACACCGAAGACACGGAAGGAATGGCTGTAGTGAGGAAGTAATCCGCGACTCCGCTCGCGGCCCGGTTTAGGAGACTTTGAGACTCGCGGCGCAGCCGCTCTCCCAGTCTCCTCTTCTCCAAGTCTCATCGTCTTCCCCACGCTACGCGCTAGCTCCCCAGTAGCAGCGCCAGGACGGCGCCGAAGCCGGCGAGGAGGAAAAGCAGCAGCAGCACGAGGAGCACCAGCGCCGCCAAGGCTCCGGCGATGGCGCCGAGGATCAAACCAGCCGGAATGCCGTTCGGTCCATACAGAAGATACCCTTGCCACGCCGCCAGCCCCGCCCCCAGCAGCGACCCGCTGAGCATCAGCCGCACCCAGCTCCGCTCCACCATGCGCGAAAGCCGCGCCCGCGTCTCACACTTGGCTTCATAGCGCGGGTCCCTCGGCCATTCCCGCTCCCATCGCACCCGCAGCCGATAGTTCTTGAGGCGATCCGGCTTCGCCGTCGCCCGTCTCACTGGCCCATGAAAGGAAGGACGCATGCGAGCTCGTGGTTGGTTCCCGCCCATGCAAGCCCGCTCGGTATGTTCCGCCAGCGGAATTAAACCTTTCTTCAGTCCACCGATGACGCCGATTTAAGCGAAAGTGGAACAGGAGGGCATCCTGTTTGTTTCCCGGAGGGCGGGATTCCATTCCCGCCAATTTCAATCAGGCGCACCGCGAAAGTCAGGATAACCGCAAGAGCCCAAGCAAGGAATCGCCGCCAACCCGCCCGCAACGCTTCGCGTAGCGATGCGGGCGGGGAGATCGCAAGGATCGCAAAAGAAAGTGGAACAGGTTTTCAACCTCTTCGGCAAACGCGACCGGATGGGCGAGCGACAGAACGCACCGGGCGAAGCGGTTGAGGCGTGCCGGGTTGTTGAGGGGGCGATTTGTCAGAGGGGTGTCGCCTGACCCCGTTTCCTTGGAGTGCGCCGGTCCTCCGGCGCTTTCGAACGTCCATCGGCCCACTCAAAGCTCCAGAGGTCTGGAGCACTCCAAAACGCCTGTGCGCCATCAACAATAGAATTGACCATTTCTGCTCGATTCCATGGAAATCTGAATTGGGCATTAGCGGCTCTGCACCTTCAAGAATCGCAGCCCCATGTCTGGGCGGTCAATTGTTGCCTTGTCTCCATTGAACGTGATTTTCCAAACGTTGCCTTTGTGATCCAAGGTGATGACATTCGGCTCTTTGGTTGGCTCCCACTTCCCCTCGACGTTAAGTTTCGGGTCTGGGTCAATAAGTTGATAGGTGCCGTCGGGTTTGAATGCCATTTCTGCCATAACTCCACTGGTCTCTGTGCGGTGATAAGTCCAAAATTCGGGAATCGCCGGGGCTGATGGTGCTACCTTGCCATCTTCGATTTCCTGCCGCGCCTTTCCAAACTCCAAAACGGTTTCCATCTTTTTGCCTGCCGAGGTCTTAAGCAGCGCTTCGATCTTTGATATGCTGGCTGCCTGAACGGGCTTCAAAGCATTCGTTCGTGCCGCGTCATACTGACGGAACAGGGTGATTGCCGCAGAATGAGGCTTCAATACAGACTCACAATCAATCTTGGCTTTGATCTGCTTTGAAAGCTCATCTGCGCCTGCTGCATCACCCTGACCAACGAGAGTGGCGGCTATCGAGGCTCCTTGTGTTTCAAGCGTCTTATTGAGTCGCTCCAATGCGGTTACCGACTTCTGCTTGTAGTCCTTCAGAATATCTGCTGCCGTAGTTTGTGCGCACGTCACAGTGGCGGAGACCACCAGAGTGAATAAAAAGAGAATCAGCGTCTTCATGAATGAGTATCGCCAAACTGTGCTGCCATCTGGCATTTTCCAGCCTGAAATACGGCATCACTCGAACCGTGTATTCCTGTCATCCTGTGTCTTGATTCTTCTATCCACTCTCGCCGCCTGCACCTCGAAGACACCCTACGTCTCCGACGCCCGTGAGCCCAACGACCTGCCGCCCTCGCCGCGCTACCGCGTCGTGTGGATGGCCCTGCGCGATGAATTGCCGCGTCATGGCACAAAGAGCGAGTTTTACCTCTGCCAAGGACCGGAGCAGGTGGCGGCGTTGCAGCGGGATTTGCCGGAATTCACGCTGCGGCATGCCTCGGAGACCTACACGGCCCCGGTGAAGGACTGGCCCGGCCTCAGCTGGAGCCACCGGCTCTCCGATGACGCGCTGGCGACGCGGGTGACGATCGACATCGACACCGCCACGGCGGACACGATCACGACCACGCTCTGGATCGGCCATCAAGCCCCGAACCTCACCCAAGTGCACCACACCTTCCGTCGCACCGGCTCCACTTGGAAGCTCGTGAAACGCGAAGAAGGGCCGGAGATCAAGATTTGAGCCTCATCCTCTGTGTCCCTCCGTGCGCTCTGTGGTCGATCCGAAAGCTGTCCGCGTGAACTCGCCGGTCGATTTCACCACAGAGGCCACAGAGGAGCACAGAGGGCGAACCAATCCGCAGCCCCGGTGTCGGCCCACCTAAAAGCTCGTGAAACGGGACGTAGGGCCGGAGATCAAGATTTGATGCCGGAATGGGCGAACGACGGGTTTGGAACCGCTAATTTGACGCTGATTTAACGCTAATGTCTGAGCTCAGAGCATCAGCGTCCCATTAGCGTCATGTTAGCGGTTCATGACCTCTCGCGAATCACGACGAAGCTACCAATCGACCATCCTGAACCGAACCTCATCCTCTGTGCCTCTCTGTGCTCTCTGTGGTGGATCCGAAAACTTTTCGATTTCACCACCGAGGTCAGCATGTCTTGCTCTCCATAAGGGATCAAGTCTCCGGGACTTGGTAAGTCCCGCTCCTTGTTCTTGAAGCACCGCTTTGAATAGACACCTCGATGGGTCGTCGGAGAGCCGATGAAAAAATCCCTCCATCGCCTTCTTCTCGTGCTTCTCCTGCCAGCCATGGCATCATGCACCACCGCTTACGATGCTTATGGCCGTCCGCGGCAGGTCATC
>JBEIGR010000128.1:0-11111 GCA_040381795.1 Verrucomicrobiaceae bacterium
CGGTGTAGTCCCTGTCCACGCGGTAAAGATGAAAGCCCGCGAGCAGCGTGGAGCGGTCACGCAGCGCATCCGGCGTGGCCCAGCGCAGGTGCGCGGCGAGGTGCTCCTCCTTGCGATGCTCCGCATCACGCGTGACCTCCACCGGCTTGCCCGGCGCGGTCAGAGCAGCACCAGCGGCAGTATTCACCGTCACACGGCCCAGCACGCGGAGGTCGCGATTGCCTGCGGCATCGTACTCACGCAGTTCATAGGTGTAGATGCCTGCGGCAGGAAGGCGGTCCGCGTGTCCCTGGCCCAGCGCCATGGCCACGAGCGGATTGCTGCGGGCGAGGAAGGCCAGCGAGGCACGCTTCTCCGCGTCATTTTGCGTGCCGCGAACGGCGGCGGAGAGTTTTTCCGCCAGCGTGACCGTTCCGGCGGGAATGACGCTCTGAAACAGCGTCGTGATGCCGTGATCCAGCTCCACGAGGTCCTGGCCGAGCATCTGCGCACGCGGCTCCAGCGCACGGATGACACGCGCATCCGGCTGCGCGGCGGTGACGCTCACGCGGGCGAAGTTTCCGCCGGATTTGCGGTAAACGGCCAGCGTCTTGTTTTGCAGCAGCGCGGCGTCATCCGTCTGCCACAGCAGCCAGGCCCAGTGCTCGGCATTCACGGCCTTGGTGGTGCCCACGGTGGTTAACAGGCCCAGTTCGGCGAACATGGCGTCGTCATCATTCTGCGCGCGCAGCACGGGCGCGGCCAGCAGGGCCAGCGTGAGGAGAAAAGCGGTCGTTTTCATGGAAAGGCAGTTTTTTGGTGTGATCAATAGTCCGCGTCCCAGGAGCCGTTCTGGTAGGTGATGCGGACGGATTTGTTGAAGCGCTTGCAGAAGGGGCACACGCCAGCCTTGCCCTTGATGCGGCCCTGGCCGGAGAAGCGGAAATCATCCCCGCGCTTCACGCCGATGAGGTCCACCGTGCCGCGCACGCTGATAAGGCACAGCGCCTCGCCGCTACAGCTCAGATGCGCCAGCCCGCCCCAGGTCGGTCCTTGTTCAGAATAAAACGCGCCCAGGCCCACTCCGGCGCTGATGTTGAAAAGGCAGCCCCAGTCCACGATGGGCATGCGCCCGGCCCCAAACACATAACCGCCCGCAAATCCGCCACCGCCGAGCAGATCACCGAGCTGCGGATTGATCAGCCGGATCGGCTCCAGGTCGCAACTGCGCCCGAGGAAGATGCCACCCTCCAAGCCGCTGCCAGACATGCGCACGGCACCGGCGAGCCCGAGGTAGTTTTCGCCAAAACTCTGCAAATTCGGCGCGATGCCGATTTTCAGCGTGCCACGCAGCTCTTCGACCTCTGCGGTGGCAAACTCCAGCTTGCCGCTCGTCATTTCAAAGCCGCCGCCGACGCTGATCGGCAGCGGCAGCACGCCGTCGGTCTTGAAACCGATCTGGCCGCTGAGATTCGCCTTCATGCCGGGATTGATCCACTCCAGGCCCGCATCCCGCGCCCCGAGCGTGACCTCGGCAAAATCCGCCGCCGCGGCCTGTCCAGGGCCGGGACAGCCGCCGGGGCCGGTGGCGTTCATCTGCTGAAAGCGGAAGAAGCCGTCAAAGCGCAGCGGATCACTCTGCGGCACGCCCAGCTCCACCAGCGCGTCGAGATGCAGCTCCCGCAGCGAGTCATCTTCAATGTGCGCATGACCGCTGACGCGGCCTGCTTTGACCACTTCGTTGATCTTTTTGCCGTAGTCGTTGATCGTGTCATCCAGCGTGGCGAGGTGGGCGCTCAGAGCGCGGCGTAGGACGGCATTGATCTCCTCAAACCCAGCGTCCACTGCCTCGCGGAAGGCCAGATGCACCACTTGCAGCCGCTCACGCACCGCGCCGCGCATTTCCGCGATCACGGGCTCGGTCATGAGGCGGCTGCGCAGCTCGCGGCGCACGCGTTCTTTGATCTGCATGCGCAGACCTTCCACATAGGCCTCCACTTCGGCCTCGGTGGCCAGGTTTTCATCCAGACGATCAAACGCCGCGTCGATCTCCGCCTGCACCGCGTCGGCGACCTGGTTCAGCAGCGAGTTCGCGAGCTGGCTGGCGAGTTTTTGATCGAGCTGGAGCTGGAAGCCGCTGAGTTCGCTCAAAAACGACTGCCCGTTCGCCAAACTGCCGCGCAGGGCCTGCACGGAGGCGCGGATTTGATCCATCGAGGTCTTGATCTGATCGAGCGAGGCTCTGGCTTCATTGATGTATTGAAACACCGGAGCCTGCTGGATCACATTCGTGAATTGCGGCGCGAAATCGCCCACCAGCGCATTCACGAGGCCCGCAGCTTTGGTGCGCGGCGAGTAGTCAAACAGGCCGTCGCGGCCCAGCAGGCCCGCTTCGGCGTTTGGCAGCGGATTGCCCACCTCGCCCGCATTTCCCGCGAGGGCGAAAAGACTGTCGCTGATGGCTCCGAGCTTCAAATCGAGCGTGGGCACGAGTCCTGACGGCGCACCGACCGTGCCGACCAATCCAGCGAGCGTGTTTTGCAGCGGTGTGATGATGCCAGCATCCGCAGCTCCATCGCCAGGCGGCGGCGCGGCCAAGGGGCGCAGGTATTCATCCACCTTGGCCGTTACAGCGGCATGCAGGTCGTTGTTCGCGGCGCGTGCATCACCCGCGGCCTCTTTGGCCACATTCACGAAGCTTTCGAGGCCCGGCTCGATCAGCTGGTCCACCATCTCGCCGAGCATGCGATCGGCCTGGTCGGAGAGCATGTCGCCAAAGGCATCCACACCGCCTTCGATGCGCTGAAACACCGCGTCACCCGCCGCGTCGGCGAGGCTGGAGGCCGCGCCGGTCTGCTCGTCGATGGCATTGAAGAGCGCGTTGCTGATGCTGATGCGCGGCAGGCCCTCATACTGCACGCCAAAGCTCAGCTCCGCATGACGCGGGTCCAGGTAATCGACCTGACTCTGCGCGTTGAGCACCAGCAGATCGACATTGCTGGCCTCGGAGCCGCGGAAGCTGCGCCGCGCACTCGACCAACTCAGCGGGTAGTCCATTTCGATGAAGTCCAGCCAGCTCTGCCGCGCACGAGTGCGATGAGCGGCGCTGCTGCGGTATTGGGTCACGCTGTGCGTCGCCGGACGTGCGGCATGTTTCGCATCGAAGGCCGGATCGTTGAAAAAGCTCTTCCCATTCACTTCGAAGCCGCCGGTGAGGTGCAGCTCCGCCGTCGGCGCGGCGGGATTGGCACTGGTATGGCCGTGAACGGTGATGTTTTCAAAGAACGGCACATCCACCGCGCCTGCGAGGCTCCAGAAGCCGCTGCGCCCGGCTCCCGCGGCGCGATTGTCCTCCGACTCATCATTCAAATACGCCAGCCGCACCGGCGTGAAGGCATAGCTGGAGGCCGCTTCATTCGCGCGACGGCGTGGACCGCTGATCTGTGTGACAGAGGGCAGCGTGAACTCGGAGGCGATGCCGCAGTTGTCCGCCTGCCCCGGCGCGGTGATCTGCCCGTCTGGACGCAGCCCCAGCGTGCCGACGAGCGCGGTGGGAATGTTTTGCGCACTGAGGCTGCAAGCGAGCGCGAGGCACCCCGCCGTGGGATCACAGCCGTCCTCCGGCACGAAATCGACGCTGAACACACGAATCGGCGCGTCCCAATACTCCAACGCACGGCTCACCGCGCCGCCTGCCATGCCTGCCGAAGCCGGAGCGCCGAGGCAGGTGAACGTGAGGTCGTCAAAAGGCAGCGTGAGGTTCGCGGGCGGCACGACCTGCAGCTCGCCATCCGTGCGTGAGAGCGTGTTTTCATTCGAGAGCCACGCGAGGCCGAAAGTCGTGATCTGCGCCGGAAAACCAAACAGTGAAGGCTGCGCCAGCGTGAGGCCGCCGGTGGCCTGCTGCACACCGCTCACGCCGCTCCAGCGGGCGTAAAATTTCGAGTTCGCGGTGAGCGCGTAAACGTCCGAAGGCTGCCCGCCGAGCCTGCTGATCATCGTTTTGCCCGCATCCGCTCCGCTGGCACGGAAGTTCAGCCCCGGATAATCGCCTGCACCCGCCGTGTAGGCCGCCGTGCCGGGTTTTTCGAGCTGCGTGAGGTCGGAAGGGCTGACGCCGCTATTCAGGATGTAAGCCGGTCCACCGGCAAAAAGCGCCACAAAGCTATCTTCGCGCAAAAAGTGCCCGCCCATGTGAAAACTCGTGTTGGTGAAGGCTGACTGCGCCTGATGCACCAGCGGCGAGGCGCCGTTAAAACGCCCCCAGCCGAGCTGATGACCGCCCAGCGTGGTTCCGCTGCCATGCAGGCCGCCATTCGCCGTGAAGCGCAGAATGCCGCCAGTCGGAATCATCGTGTAAGTGACGAATGAAGCCTCCGCGCCCGCGCATTCCGTCAAAACATCCACGCAGTGCCGCGCATACAGCAACTGCACGGCATTCACGCCATTGAGCTGGCTGCTGGCAGGCACCGGCTGGTCGTCATCCAGCGTGATGCTGCCAGCCTGCGTCCACAAAACCGGGCTCTGCTTGGGATGATGCGCGTGGAAGGACTTGTTCGCCGTGAGTGCGATGTTTTGCGCATCCACCCGCGCCACTCCGCCTGCTCCCGCCGTGATGGAAACGGCCGTCACGCCGCCATTCACATGCCGCCAGTAGCCGTCATTCGAGGCCTTGAGCTTTTTTTCCGGAGGCAGCGCCGTGGCGTCCAGCGCATCGAGATATGGCCGATGCACCGAGTGCGTGGTGACGGGACTGCCGAGATCAAATTTTCCCTGATTCGCCTGCCAGGTGATGGAACTCGTCTGGTAGAGCATGGGCTTCGTTTCCTCATGCACGAAATACGAGCCGACTGCCGTGAAAACGAGCGCCGCGGACGGCACGAGGCTGGAGTTCAGCGTGACGAGGTCTTCAAATAGCGTGTTGTTCAGCAGTGTGTCGTTTTGCGTCTCGCTGTAGCCGCTGCCGTGCGGGAGCTGCACGGTGATGTCGCCCCGCAGGCCGAGCTCGCGCAGTTCCAGGCCGCTGCGGGTGAAAGTGACGTCGGAGACCGTCGCCACGTCGTTCGCAGGCCCGGTGACGTGCGCGATGCTGCCAGGCTGAAACACCGCGTCGCCATTCGTCTGCAAGAACACCAGATGCGGCGTGCCATCGCCAAACGTGTGGCTCGGAAAGCCGGGAATGGCCCCGCTTTGCTGATCCACTGCCACCGTGAGCGACGGCGTGGTCGGCGTCACCGCCGTGATGGCCGCCACATGGCTGAAAGTGGTCAAAAAGCCGCCGAAGAGCAGCCTGCCATTGAAGTGAAAAAGCTGCGCGTCCGCGCCATCGACACTGTTTCCGGCCACGGCGGGCTGTCCGGTCTCATCGACGTGCTTGATGCGCGTGCGGACGTAGTAGCGCTCGTTTTTCGAGTCGAGTTGCACCGCGGGGTCGAGCTGGAAAAACGCGCTGTCCGAGATTTCCGCAGGCGCTTTGATCGCGCCATCCAGCACCCAGCCTGCGGCGGGCACCGTTTCGATCTGCGACACAAAATTCACCGCCACGCCGCCCGCCATCACCTGCACCAGCGCGTCATCCGACTCGCGCCGCAGCTCTGCCTCGATGGTCACGCTGATGTTGTTCGAGGGCGCGGAGGCTGCCGCAAAGCCGTCCCAGCGAAACAGCTCGAAATCACAGGCCGCCGTGACGTAACGACGGTCCGCCTGCGCGTCGAGAATCCACTTCCGCGCCCCAAACACCGTGTCCGTGGCATGGGTGATGACGTTGAAGGGCGCGTCACCGCTGCTGGTGTTCGTGAAATGAAGATAGGTGCGCCCCGTGACCTCTGTCTCCGCATCCACCTCCGTGAGATAAACCACGGTATTCAGCGGCGGCCCCGTGAGCGCTCCTTCGATCAACCGCACCCGCAGGCGATGTTTCTGATGCGAATCCAGCCGCGCCGCGAAGACGCCAAAATTCCACTGAAACGTGTGATTCCCCGCCGCGAGGAAACCCGGCGTCTGCGTCTCCTCCTCGACGATGACGCCGCTTTCATTGATGAGCTGGTAGCGCAGCCGGTAGTAGCCGCCACCGACAGGCACGGTGATATCCGTCTCAAAGTCGATGCGGTGCCTGTTTGTCGCCGCATTGCCATCACTGACATCCGAATCGAGCAAAAACGTCCGCGCCCCCTGGCCGCCGCGGTCGAGCACCGCCACGCTCGTGATGGTCTGTGCCCCTGCATTTGCCGGAAGCAAAAAGAGCAGGCCGAGAAGACAGAAAAGGGAAGTTTTCATGGATGAAAAAAGCGTTCACGGCCTCGCAAAAGATCCGTTCACGTCCCTTCCATTCCGTTCCGCGTGTTTCGTTACAGCGCGGTCGAAAAAAACTTCACTGCGGCCAGCGAGCTCGCGTTTCGGGATCACTGGCCAGCCATTTCATCCAGGCGGTGAGGCGGTCAGCGGGCTTTTCGGGGAGCGAGAGCACCTCGCGACGTGCGCGGTCAAAATCAGTGAAGGGCACTCTTTCGAAGACATTGCCATCCCCGGCACGCCAGCGGCCAAAAGCTTCCGCGAAGCGCAAAAAGCACTCTGGCAACGGCTCGGTCGTGGCGGGTGGAAGGGGGAAAAGATGAATCTCCCCGGCGCTGCGAGCCGCCAGCGCGAGCGAACCATCCGCTGAGACACAGGCACTTACCAGATAGCGTAGATCCGGCAGGTCATCGGCCAAGGGCAACCGACGTCCGAGATGCCAAAAGCTGAGCGATTGCAGCCCATCCGCCGCGATGGCGATCTGACCGTCCTGCGAGACGCTCCACAGCCGTGCATCTTGCCCGAGCGACAATGCCGCGCCGTCTGGCCGCCCTGTGCGCGCATCCCACAAACGCAACCGACGATCAAATGAGTTCCCGCTGAAAATACGGCGTGAATCGCTGGAAAAGGTGGCTGTGGCACCGCTGCGTCCCGGGCTGACATGCTCCAGTGTGGCGATGTGGCTACCTGCAGGCAGTTCCCAAAGATCCAGCGAGCGACCGCTGCCACCGCTGATGACTCGTGTGCCATCGGCAGAGATGCTGAGATGCACGGGCGTCTCGGTGGAGGTGGGCATGGCCGCTTTTTCGGCTCCACTCGCGCCGTCGCGGATGCAGAGCAGGCTCGCTGAGGTGTTTCCGCGGATGCCAGGGCCGTGCCCCGTGACGACGAGTGAGGCCGCGTTGGTCACGGCAATCGACCGCGGCATGCCATGCGTGCTTTTCCAGCGCTGCGGTGGCTTCCGGCCATGCAAATCATGCGCCTCGATCCAGCCGCTGCGGTCTGCGACGACGACGACATCACCCGCAGGACTCATGGCGATGAGATGTGCGTCTGCTCCTGCCTCGATCTGCAAAAGAACCTTCCAAGAGGCACTATCCACCACGCTGAGATGCCCGGGCTTTTCAGCACTGAGCACGGCTACGCGATCCGCGCTGCGCACGACCCGTGATGCCGTTCCGCAGGGAATTTTCAGTTCCTCTTTGATGCTTTGCTGAAGGTTTTCGATCCCCCAGCGCCGCATGAGTCCATCTTCACGAAGGGCGACGACGCGGCGGTCCATATCCGCGAGCCAGGCCTGATGCACACGAGCGCCGGCGCTGAAGGTGAAGGGATCAAGACGACGCGGCCGTGTATCGAGCACCTCGGCCTCACGCGCATCCGTGACGACGACGAGGCTTTGTTTCTGAAGGTCTGGATGCCAGTCGATGTCGCGCACAGAACTCTCGAATTGCAGCGGAGAGTGACTTTGCTTCAAAAACTGACCTTCAAGTATGAACAGCTTCGGTTGCGTGCTCGCGGTGCCTGCGGTGAGGCGAAGTGTCTGTGACTCGGGTGAGAAGACGAGCCGCGAAACCGCCGCGCCGAGTGAGCGCTCCGCCACAGCTCGACCATTGTTGGTGCAAAGGCGCACGGAGAGGTCATCCGACGCATGGGCGATGTATCCGGACTCATGCGTCACCATCGCGCGGATGGCATTCCAGTGAGTGATTTTCGCCGGCAGCAGCTTTCCTGTCGCCGGATCGATCGTCATGGCCTCCTGTGCGCCGCCACCCGCGAGCAGAGCGGCTCCGTCCTGGATGAAATACAACCAGGCCAGCGATCTCGACTGCACTTTGACCTGGGCCTTCACTTCGCCGGTGTGCGGATCGAGCAGCAACAGCCCTCCATCTTCACAAGCGACCGCCACGCAGTCACCACGCGGCGAAACAGCGATGCGTGTCAGTGCTGCGTCATGCCGCCGTGTCCACCGCACCTGCGCATCCGCCGTGCGGATGCATGTCAGCAGCGGATCAGTCCCTCCAGCGAAAAGCAGGCTGCCATCCTCAGAAAAAGCACAGGCCCGAACCGCGCCTGTGATGTCCGAGACGCTCAACGCACCGTGCTCCACACCCGTGGCGGTCTCCCAGAAGCGGCAAATGCCGCCATTCGTGCCAGCGGCGAGCCAACGCCCATCAGGTGAGATCGCGTGACTAAGAGCAAAGCCACCCGCTAGGAACTGCTGGAGCCTTTCCACCTCTGTCCCGCTGATTTTCCAAAGCGAAAGCCTTTGTCCCAAATTCGAGCGAGTGACCAGCGCACTGCCATCTGGCAAAAACTCCGCTGCCTCGATCAAATCCTCTTCGACGATCTCCGCAGCGCCCGGCACCGCACAGGCTGGCTGAGCAAGAAGCGCCAGCAGGCGAGCACGCGCCGCCGCATTCCCCGGCTCCGAGCGTAGCGCACGTCCCAACAGGGCCACCGCCTCCGCATAGCGGCCCTCACGCGCACGATCATGCGCAGCGACGGTGTCTGACTCGCTGAAAGTGCGCAAGGTCGCCAGCTGCGCCTCTTTTTCCCGCTCTGCATGCATCAGGCTAAACACCGCCACCGCCGCGAGTGACAGCACGGCCACCAAAACGGCTGCGACAGCCGCCAAGTGACGCCTCACGAATTTCTGCCCGAGATACGCCAGACTAGGCGGTCGTGCCTGCACCGTGTCATTCTCCAAAAAGCGCCGCACGTCCTCCTCCAGCTCTCGAGTCGTCTGGTAGCGGCGCTCGCGTTCCTTGGACATCGCCTTGAGCACCACCCAGTCCAACTCATCCGCCACTCGACGTGCCATCAGGTCCGCACCGCTCTTCTTCATCCGTGTCGAAGGCCGCGGCGGTTCATGCTCCTGAATCATCCGCAGCACCTCTGGCAAAGCCGCGCGGCGCAGCACCTGAGCATCGATTGGCGGTGTGCCCGTCAGCATCTCAAATAGCAGCGCCCCCAATGAAAAGACATCAGACCGCGTGTCCACCGCCGCACCGCCTGATTCCGCCTGCTCCGGGCTCATGTACTCCGGTGTGCCGAGCACCAGCCGAGCCCCCAGCGTGCCTGTATGCGGCGCCGTCTCGCTGAAAAGCGCCTTCGCGATGCCAAAATCGATCACCGTCGCCTTCGTCTCCGCTTTTAGCCCGCCAGGCCACGTCACCAGGATGTTCGCTGGTTTCAAATCGCGATGAATCACGCCCTTGGCATGCGCATGCTCCACCGCCGCGCAAATCTGCAGAAACAACCGCAAGCGCGCCTCCAGCGGCGGAGTCTCGGCCTGGATGAACTCATTCAGCGGCAGCCCCTCCACCATCTCCATCACGAAAAATGGCCGCCCATCCTCCGTCGTCCCAGCGTCCAACACCCGCGCGATGTTGGGGTGATCCAGCAGCATCAGCGTTTGCTTTTCCGCATTGAAACGCTCGATGATCGGTCGCGAATCCAGTCCTGGTTTGATCACCTTCAGCGCCACCTCACGCTCCAGTGCCCCAGACTCCAGCGCACGGTAAACACGACCGAACCCCCCCTCTCCCAGCAACTCCACGATCCGGTAGCGGCCTACCTGCTTCAGGTCCGTCTCCGCCCGTGGCATCGTGAAGCTGTCCGTCTTGAAAAACGACTCCCCTACGCAGCGCGGGCACCACTCCGAGTCCGAAGGTAGCACCTCACCGCACTGCGGGCAGGGCATCGGAGCGGGTGGAGCGCTTTTTTTCATCGGAAGCATGGTACGGAGAAACGCAGGCATGCCATAGCTCATGCCTGACGGGGCAGAAAAGTTACGCGTGTTGCTGGAAAAAATCTCAATGCCCGCCGCCCGTCAAAATCGCTCGCAGGTGATCCATCTCTTCTTTCAAGTCCGCGTCATCACTCAGTGTGCGCATCATCTCCGTCTGCAAGGCCGCGCGGAACTGTTTGCGCAGCCTAAAGAGCAGCACGCGTGCATTCCCCTCGCTCACGCCCATTTCCGCCGCTGCCTCTGACATGGAAATGGCGCGGTCCGCCTTCTCCGTCAGCGGCGCCAGCACCGCGTAGATGCGTTCCTTTCCAGCACGCAGGTAATCCGCCTTCAGCCGCTCAAACGCCGCCTCGATCACCGCCTGTGCCCACCGCCGGTCAAACAACCGCTCCGGCGTCTCGTCCGTCACCGGCTCCTGCGCCAGCCGCTCCTCCGCAGCCATCGCATCCAGGGAAAACACTACCTGTCCGCCGCCACGCTTCAGCCGCGTCGCATTGCGATGCTCCTTCAGCATCCAGTTGTCCAAGCCGCGCAGCAAAAACGACCTCAGCCTGCCTCTGTCCGGCCCCTCCACCCGTTCCAACACACGCGCCTCGATCAAATACCAGAAAAAACCCTGCGTCACGTCTTGAGCATCCTCGGGACCATGTCCGCGACGCCGCGCATGCGCATACAGCGGAAACCAATACAGCCTGGACAGCTCTCCCATCGCCGCCTCCCACGCTGCAGCATCTGTGCCTGCGGCCAGGATCAAACTCCAGCGTGTATCAGGAAAGGAAGCGCTCATTCACGCAAACCGTCCCGTGCTGCTGCCAAACGAATCGGTTTCGACGCCCATCTTCTGGGCAATATCGACGAAGAGATTGCACAGCGGCACCTTGTTGATGCCTTCGCGGGGGACTTCGCGGTATTGGCCGTGCTTGTAGCCGCCGCCGGCGAGGAGGATGGGCAGGTCGGAGTTCTTGTGCGAATTGCCATCGCCCATGCCGCTGCCGAAAAGTACGGTCGTCGAGTCGAGTAGCGTGCGCTCGCCGTCATTCATCTTCGCGAGGCGGGCGACGAATTTGCCGAAGTGCTCGATCTGATA
>JBEIGR010000129.1:0-11103 GCA_040381795.1 Verrucomicrobiaceae bacterium
AAGGTGAAGGGCTGGTTTTCAAAGGATTGAATCGAAGGTCAAAAACCTTGCATTCGCATGGCGAGCAGCTAAAACGGCAGTCATCGCATTTTGATGTGCCGGCGTGGTGAAATTGGTAGACGCGCTAGACTCAAAATCTTGTTCCTTCGGGAGTGTCGGTTCGAGTCCGACCGCCGGTACCACTTATCAAATGCGATTCGCTCAACGCTCCTTTTTGGAGCTGGAAGGAGCCGCCATGAATTTGCGGACCTCATTGAAGAAACCGTCTGGAGCGGGATGCTCGTTTGCATGCGTCTGAGCGCCTTCGAACCATCCTTCGGTGCTCGGTGTGTGCTTGCGAGCGACGGTAAGGAGAAGCTCAAGGCTGATGGGGACTGGCTTGCCACTGTGGATGGCGGCGGAGAGGGCGAGTTCGGCGGCGCGGTCAAAGACCCATTTCAGATCGGCACCCGTGAAGCCTTCGGTGGCTTCGACGAGGGAGCCGGTTTTGAAATCGGCCATGGGCTTGTCTTTGGCGAGCAGATCAATGATCTGCGCACGGGCTGGGGCATCAGGCGGCGGGACGAAGATGGCCTGATCAAAGCGGCCGGGACGGCGGAAGGCGGGGTCGAGCGCCCAAGGTTGGTTCGTGGCGCCGATGACGAGCACGCGCTGGTTCTCGCTGCGGATGCCATCCATCTCATGGAGGAACTGGTTCACGAGACTGCGCATCTGGCTTTCGCGGATCTGGCGGCGATCCTGCGCGAGGCTATCGAGGTCGTCGAAGATCATGACGCAGGGCGCGTTGGCCCGGGCGATCTCGAAGAACTGGTGGAGGTTACGCTCTGGGTTGCCGTAATAGGGGTCAAAGACTTCGTGCAGGCCGACGACGAGGTAATTGCAGGCCACTTCGCCAGCGACGGCGCGTAGGATGAGCGTCTTGCCGCAACCGGGAGGGCCATAAACGAGGATGCCGCCGCCGGTTTTGCGGCCGTAGGCCTTGTAGAGATCAGGAAACTGGAGCGGGTAGGTGATCTTGAGGCGGATCTCTTCCTTCAGTTCCTCCATGCCGCCCACGTCGTCGAAGTTCAAGGTGCTGCGGTTTGGATCATCCGGGCTGAAGAAGGTCTCAGGCCGCCAGTCACTCTGGGCGTCGATGAATGCCTCGTCTGCAAAGTCTTCCGTATCGGCACCGGAGGGGTGATCAGAGCCGGTCGAATCAGGAGCGGGTGCTGGCGAGGTTTTTCGGGCGTCGCGCACGGTGCGGCCGAGTTCGCGTTCGAGGGTGGGATCGCTCACGGTGCCGTCGATCTGGGCGGCGTGGTCAAAGTGCTCGATGGCTTTCTTTTTATCGCCTTCGGCAAGGTAAACGCGGGAAAGGAGCAGATGCGCCTGGGCATTCTCAGGCTCCATGAAGAGGACTCGCTCGGATCGAACGGCTGCCCCCGAGGTGTCACCCTCTAAAAAGAGCACCTTGGCGAGCGCGAGATGGGCATCCGTGTGATCGGGGTCCAACTCGAGCACCCGACCGAAGGCTGCCCTGGCCTCATCAAGCTTCATTTGCTCCAAGCATGAGCGGCCGTGCAGGAGCAGGAGTGATAGGTTGTTCGGCGACTGTTGCAGGGCGTCACTGAGGGCGGAGGATTCTGGCATGAGAGTTGGATGACATAGAACCCCGAACGTTGAACATTCAACCGCGAACATTTTCAGCCGCGAGGGGACTCGCGGGCTGATTTCGACTCGCAGAGTATTTTTGATCAGCTTTCCCGGACCTTTGCGGCGAGGCAGTCCACCATGCGGCGGAAGTCCTGCGAGTTTTGAATCTGATTGGTCACGACCTTGCAGGCATGGATGACGGTGCCGTGATCACGTCCGCCGAATTCCTCGCCGATCTGGATGAGCGGCAGCTTCGTCATGGTGCGGGTGAGGTACATGGCCACCTGGCGGCCCTCGGCGATGTTTTTCGGGCGGCGGGGGCCGGTGAGGTCACTCACGCGGAGGTCGTAGGAGGTGGCCACGATGCGCTGGATGCGGTCCACCGTTACTTGCTTGGCGGCATCGTCCTCCATCACATCGTGAAGGAGGGCGGCGAGGGCGGATTCCGTTTGCACAGGGCCTTCGAGCGAGACGTGGGCAGCCACACGCATGAGGGCACCTTCCAGTTTGCGCACGTTCGAGCGGATGCGCTGCGCCATGAATTCGAGGAGCCATCCATCGAGGGTGACATTGAAATCGCTCTGCTTGCGGCGGAGGATGGCCATGCGCGTCTCAAAGTCCGGCACCTGGATCTGCGTGGTGAGACCCCATTCAAAGCGGGAGACGAGGCGGCTTTCGAGGTTTTTGATCTCGCTTGGCGGCCGGTCACTGGCGAGCACGATCTGCCGGGCGTTGTTGAAGAGCTCGTTGAAGGTGTGGAAGAACTCTTCCTGCGTGCTGTCTTTGCCTTCGAAGAAATGGACGTCGTCGATGAGTAGCACATCCAGCTTGCGATACTTCTGGCGGAACTGCGAAAAGGTCTGCCGCTTGATGGAATCGACAAATTCGTTGGTGAACTGCTCGCTAGTCACATAGCGCACGACGGCGTTGCGCTTCCGGGCGAGCACTTCTTGGCCGATGGCTTGAAGAAGATGTGTTTTTCCGAGGCCGGTGGCTCCGTGGAAAAAGAGAGGATTGTAGATGCGTCCGGGCTTTTCAGCCACAGCGCGTGCCACGGCAACGGAGTAGCTCGTGTTTGTGCCGCTCACATAGCTATCGAAGTTGAATTTCGCGTTCAACCCGGCTTCGGCGAAGGTGCGGATAGGCGAAGGTTCGGGCGAGGCGACTCGAGCGGCCTTGATGTAAGGCATCGAGAGTGCTGGGGAAGGTGCGGAAGGCTCGGAAGCAATGGCAAACTCAATGAGGGCAGGCTCGCCGGTCACTTGCGCCACCGCATCCGTCACGGCGACGAGGTAATTGCTCTCGATCCAGAGCTGATGAATCGGATTGGGCACCGTCACCACGAAGCGACCTCCATCGATCATGCGACCACTGGCACCACTGAAGCAGCGCTGGAAGTTATCTCCACCCAAGCGTTCGAGGAGCACCTCGCAAACGCGGTCCCACAAGGTGGGCGTCAAAGTGAAGAGATCGGGTGCGGAGTTGGCTTCGGCAGGCTGCGGGTCTTGAGGATGGCTTTCATTCTGGATCTCCATGTTGTTGTTGGGTGGTCTCCGGCGCGTGGAGGGTCAGTGAGTGAGTGGTAAGGGAAAAAATCGGGAGGTCTTCAGATCGCGTGCGGCTGAGGCACAGACGGAAGTTTTTAAACGGGCCGCTTTGTATGTCGAGACCCCTTAGCGAGACAACCATTTCCTGCCGAAAAATTTGAAATTATTTCTCTGAGGTGATGAAACATTTTAAAAGAACTAGCGCGTGAGTGTGAATGGGTGTGTGGATGAGTTGTGAACAGATTGGGAACATCCGGGTATAAGTCATTTGTGGCATTGAATTTGCTTCCTTAACATTTCATACTTTGACCTTTCACGGTAAGGATATGAATGGCTCCTTCGATAGAAGACGCTGCAGCCACGCCGTATGAGCAGGTATGATGAATGCTTGCCCTGCGATCCCTTTTAGCCGTCGCGAGATACTACGTCACTCGTGTGCCGGTTTTGGCATGTTGGCATTGCATGGCTTGATGGCATCGGATGTATCGGCGGCCTCGCTGAATCCACTGGCAGCCAAGCAGCCGCACTTTGCGCCGCGTGCGAAGCGCATCATCTTCCTTTTAATGAAGGGCGGGCCGTCCCAGGTGGATACGTTTGATCCGAAACCGCTGCTCGATCGTGATCACGGCAAGCCACCGCCCTTTGCGCTGCCCCGCGTGACCTTTGCGAAGACCGGCAATCTGCTCCGCTCGCCGTGGAAGTTCCGTCAATATGGACAAAGCGGGCTGCCGGTGAGTGATCTCTTTCCCAATGTGGCGCAGCGCGTGGATGATCTCTGCGTCATCCGTTCCATGCACGGCACGAATCCCGCCCACGGGGGTGCCTTGCTGAAGCTCCACACTGGCAGTGATACCTTTGTGCGTCCCAGCATGGGTGCCTGGGTGAGCTATGGCCTCGGTACGGAAAACACGGATCTGCCCGCCTTCCTCACCATCTGCCCCACCCTCGCTCATGGTGGCGTGAATAATTGGGGTAGTGCCTTCCTCCCCGCGTGGTGCCAGGGCACGCCTCTCGGCAATGCCAGTGTCACTGCCGACCATGCCGTGGTGCGTCACATCAAGAACACTCGCACGCCCACCTCGCTGCAACGCATGCAGCTCGATCTCGCTTCCGATTTGAATCACAATCATCTGGAGGTCGCTGGCAAAAACGCAGCGCTCGAAGCCCGCATTGAGTCCTTCGAGTTGGCGTTCCGCATGCAGGCCTCCATGCCAGAGATCCAAGGCATCGCGGGTGAGACGGAGGCCACCAAGAAACTATACGGCCTCGATGATCCGGTGACGGAGAACTTTGGCCGCCAGTGCCTCATGGCGCGGCGCTTTGCCGAGCGTGGAGTGCGCTTTATCCAGGTCACTCATAGCGATGGCTTTGTGCAGTGGGATCAGCACAGCGATCTGCTCAAAGGCCACACAGAAAATGCGGCGGAGGTGGACAAGCCCATCTCAGGCCTGCTGCGTGATTTGAAGGCTCGCGGCCTACTGGATGATACGCTGGTGCTTTGGGGCGGTGAGTTTGGCCGCACGCCCGTGGCACAGGGCACCGATGGTCGCGATCACAATCCGCACGGCTTCACCATGTGGATGGCCGGCGGCGGTGTGAAAGGCGGCATGGCTTACGGTGCCACCGATGACTACGGCTACTACGCCACCGAGAACAAAGTCCACATCCACGACCTGCATGCCACCATCCTGCATCTCCTCGGCATGAACCACGAAAAGCTCACCTACCGCTATGCTGGCCGTGACTATAAGCTCACCGATCTCGCCGGCAATGTGGTGAAGGACATTCTCGCCTGAGAGGAGCAAACCGCTCGCATCTGCGCACGACGCGCTTATGGGCATAAATGCCCTTCCAAAGCCTCGGCCTCGCGCCGCAAATCCTCACCGCCATCCAAGAAGCCGGTTACACGGAACCCACACCGATTCAGGCGGCGGCCATTCCGGCCATCATCCATGGCGGAGACCTCATCGGCATCGCGCAGACCGGCACGGGCAAGACCGCCGCCTTCACCCTGCCCATTTTGACCAAGCTCACCGCGAACCCGCAGCCTGAAGGCCAGCGCCGTCACACTCGCGTGCTCGTCATTGCACCCACGCGGGAGCTTGTGGCTCAAATCGAGGAAAACGTGCTCGCTTATGCCAAGCATCTCCCACTGAAAATCGCCAAGGTTTATGGTGGCGTGGGTGAAAAACCTCAAAAGGATGCGCTGCGTGCCGGGAGTGACATCGTCATCGCCTGTCCAGGCCGGCTCCTCGATCTCATGGGCCAGCGCTGTGCGGATTTTTCCAAGCTCGAATACCTCGTGCTGGATGAAGCCGATCGCATGCTCGACATGGGCTTCCTGCCAGACATCCGCCGCGTCGTGCAGCAGCTCCCACGCAAGCGTCAGACGCTCCTCTTCTCCGCCACCCTCTCGAAGGAAATCGAATCCCTCACGCATGAATTCCAGCATGCACCGAAGATCGTGCAGATCGGCAAACGCTCCAATCCAGCGGAGACCGTTACGCAGCATATTTATGAGCTGCCGAAGCATCTGAAGCTCAATTTACTCACCCATCTGCTTCAGGATGAAAAGCTGCAAATGGTGCTCGTCTTCAGCCGCACCAAGCACGGCGCGGATAAAATCGCCCGCAAGCTCGAGCAAGGCGGCGTGCGCTGCGCCACGCTGCATGCGAACCGCTCACAAAATCAGCGTTTGAAGGCCCTCGATGATTTCAAGGCAGGCCGTGTCCGCGTCCTCGTCGCCACCGATATTGCCGCTCGCGGCATCGATGTGGACGGAATCTCCCACGTCATCAATTTCGACTTCCCGCACATCGTCGAAGATTATGTGCATCGCATCGGCCGGACTGGCCGTGCGCAGGCCATTGGCGATGCCATCAGCTTTGTCTCCTCCGATGAATTGGATGATCTCCGCCGTTTGGAGCGCTTCATCGGCCGTGGCATCACGCGGAAGCGGGCGGAAAACTTCGACTACAAAGCAGCCCCTCAGTCCTTGGAGCCCGACAGGCCCGAGCGTCGTCACCAGCCGCAGCAGCGCCAGCAGCCGCAGCGCCGTCATCAGGATCAAAACCGCCGTCCTGAGCGCCCCCGCTTATCCGAAGCAGGACCGCCGCGTTCCGGTGGTGATGCGCCAAAGGCCTCTCAGGCCAAAGCCAAGCCTCGGAGCTTCTGGAATAAGCTCACCGGCCGCTGATCCATCATTCGCTGCTGGCAGGTGTGGCAGTCTCCTCGCCAGCAGGGCGGCAGGCATGCACCACGAGTTCACTCAGCCAGGGATCAGGATGCTCCACCGCCTCCGGCGGGATGGTGAACTTCGTCCCATTCGTGCTTCTCGAAACGAGCTTTAGGCCAAAGGGATAGTCTTTGAAGAGCTTCGAGCAGAGCGCGGCGATGTGGAGCCCTTCACGCTGTGCCCGCACGGCGATCGCATTCATGGCCGGAGGCTCAAACTCAAGGTCAAAGCCGTGCTGATTGAAAAACTCATCGGCCCAGAGCATGAGATCATGCGCATGCGCCTCATCGAGCTGGCTTTCCATTGGCGTGGCCTGCCCGCGGAGGCGCTCCAGCGTGGCGGCGGGATGCAGCACTAGCTCGGCATCAATGCTCAACTCTGGAAGGCCGAGGCTGGGCATCTCGAACTTGAAATCACGCAGCACTTTTTCCCACGCCGTCACGAGGCCGCGTGCCCCCGTCTTCTCCTCCGCCGCACGCGAAGCGATCTCTCGCAGCGCCTCATCATGGAAGACGGATTTGATGCCGTAGGCCGCAAACTCACGCTCATACTGCCGGATGAGGCTGCCTTCGCTTGTCTTCATGATGGCGAAGAGGTCATCCGCACTCAGCGGATCACACACCACCCGTACAGGCAGGCGACCGATGAATTCGGACTCGAAGCCATAGTCGATGAAATCCTTCGTCACCGCATCGCGGAAGAGATGCTCGGTAGGCGTGCGCTCAGGATCGCCCGCGGAGACAAAGCCGATGGCCTTCCGGTTTGTGCGCTTCTCGATGATCTTCTCCAAGCCAGAGAAAGCACCGCTCACGATGAACAGGATGTTTCGCGTGTTGATCACCTCGCGGCCCGTGCGGCCCTTGCGGGTATCAAACATCATCTGCATCTGGCTGCGGATATCGTTTTGGGAATAGAGTGGCACCTCCGTCTCTTCCATCAGCTTGAGCAGCGCCGTCTGCACGCCGCGCCCGCTCACATCCCGGCCGAGGCGCTCCGTGCCGCTGCTCAGCTTATCGATCTCGTCGATGTAAATGATGCCGTGTTCCGCGAGGTCGATGTCTCCATCGGCCTTCGAGACAAGGTCACGCACCATGTCATCCACATCCGCACCCACATAGCCGGTCTCGCTGAACTTCGTGGCATCCGCTTTCACGAACGGCACGCCGATGAGATCCGCGATGCGTTTGACGAGGTAAGTCTTCCCCACGCCGGTGGGGCCGATGATGATGACGTTCTGCTTCGAAAATTCGAGCGGCGCGGAGTCCGGGTGTTGCTCCCGATCCTCTCTCAGCATGCGGGCATGGTGGTAATGATCACACACCGCCGTGGCCAGCACCTTTTTCGCCTCGTCCTGGCGGATCACGAAGCGGTCGAGGTGCGCCTTGATATCCGCCGGTTTAAAATTGAAGGCAAAAGCGATGCTGGTGTCCTTCTCAGGCTTATCGTCACCCTCGTTGGATTCCGTCTCCCCCTTGCCGCGTGGCGTGGGACCATCGATGCGGGTGAAGAGCACCTGGCCTCCGAGCGTGTTCTTGATGAAGTCTTCGAGCTTCTGGCTGATTTCCTCGGCGGAAGAGGGCTTTTTGGGCTTTTCCTCGTCGGGAGTATCCGGTGCAGGCGGGGGCGTTTCAGAGGTGGGATCGCTCATGGGGGTGCCTCAACGCCTAAACCAGCACCGCAGGTCTGCAAGATGTGGTTTCAACCTCCGCTCACTCGCTGGTGGTGAGCTTTTCGGGCGCGGTGATGAGAGGCTGGAGCATGCCAGCAAACTCACGGGTATCCTCCAGCGCAGTGAATTCGGCGAACATGCCTTCCGGGCCTTCCATTTCGCTAGGAGGGATAGGCATGAAGACGGAGACCATGGCCCAGCGGTGGTTCAGATTGCGGAAAATGGCATCGAGGTAGGTGGCGGCCACATGCTCGTAGTGCGAGGCGCAGGTGGTGTCATCCGAGCCGACATACCAATAGATGTTCACGCCGCGCTGGCGGAGGCGGCGGCCACTTTCATCCATGCGGTCGATGGCGAGGCGGAGGTAGGTGGCCGCGAAAGAGGTGCCATCCGGCTTGTTGATCGTGACGGGCAGGCTTTCGACGATGCTCCACCCTTGGCTGGGTAGGCATACCTCCGGGCGATGCAGGGAGCGCTTCAAATGCCCGCTGAGGACGACGGAAGCGGTGACGAGGCGGTTTTTCTGATTCAGGTAGCTGAAGCGTTCGAGCTTCACACCCTCATCGAGGCCTTTTTTCTCCTCTGCGGTGACGCCGACCATGCGCCCCTGATAATCGCCCACGGAGAGTGGCAGGTCGAGCGTCACACCAGCGCGTGAGACGAGGTAACGGATGTCCGTGCCAGCGCAGATGCCGAGCGTCACTGCTAGTAGCACAAACATGGCGACAAGCTGCGCCAGCGTGCGGCGGGGCAGGGGAATGCAAACCCAGGCGCTGCCACCTGCACGCGGGCCTTGATGGCGGGAGAGGTTCTTTTTCATCTCGCGGCCCTCCAGCACATAGCAGATGGCAAACATGCCTGCCAACGCCACGCCGAAGACGGCAAAGCCGGCCATCGTGTGGAAGAAGGACATCTCTTGATGCTCGCCGATGCGCTTCCCGATGGCGAAATCCGAGCCGAACCACATGCTCCCAAAGGCCAGCATCAGCAGTCGTGTCACATTGCCCGCCACGGCGAGCGGCACGGCGCAGATGAAGAGGATCAGCCTGGAACGCGGACTCTTCAGCGCCAGATAGCCGAGGAGGGCGGAGATCATCATCAGCACGAAGAGCGAATTGATGCCGCTGCACTTCGCATCCACATCGAGGCTGAAGGCTGCGCCTGTCTCGATGCCACGGGCCGTATCCGGCGCGGATTGCAGGGCGCTGCCTTCATTGATGGCGGGCTGGCCTAGCAGGCTGAGCATCTTCGCTGTCATCGCGGCGGTGCGTGGACGCAGCGGCGAGGCCACGGAGTCCTCCAGCGGCTGCATCGGCCAGGTGAAGAACAAAAAAAGCCAGGGGAAAAAAAGTGCCCGCATCCACTCACGGCCTCCGAGGAGCAAAATGAAGCCCGCGAGCACGAGCTGGATCGAGAGGAAGGCTGGGTAACCCGTGTTCGCTTTGAAACCGACCCAGTAAAGAAACAGGCCGAGTGCCAGCGGCAGCACGCCCAGCCAGTGTCCACGCCAGGGCAGGCCACGCAGGCTAGAGCGGCGCATCCAGACCAGCCCGCCCGTGATCACCGGCACGAACAGGCAGAACATCCAGTCCGCATACTTTGTGACCCACAGATACCAGCCATGCAGCACGCTCATCCGGTAGCCGAATTCCCACTCCTGATAGGGCCACGCCACAAAGAGCAGAATGAAGCCGATGCCCATCACGCCCATGGCTGCTTTCCAGAGGAGGCTGGAGTCTGGTTTGGGCGTGGCGGCAGGCGCGGGGCTGGACGAATCGGCTGGCATGTGTCAGAGGGAGAGTGGGATGCTTGCCCGGAACCCCGATGCTGGCAAGATTCATCCGCTAACCATTTCTTCACACACCCGCATGGCCAGCCCCTCCAAATCCAAGTCATCCGAAGACGCCGCGTCTTCCTCCAAATCACCCGCCACGGATGTGATCGACGTGGTGCGGGATCATCAGCATCAGGGAAAGAAAAGCGCCGTCGCCCCCGCCAATGCGCGGCAAATGGACACTGCGCCGCGTTTTTTCATCGCCTCGCTGGTGATCACGCTCATCACCACTGCCGTGCTCTGGCAGATGAGTGGCAAAAGACTCGATGAGCGCCTCGGTAGCCTGCCTGCTGCTCCAGCGGCAGCTCCCGTGTCTCCAAAAGACGACGCTGGAAAGTCCACGCAGATCGAGGAGCAGCTCGTGGCCATGCAAAAACAACTCGATGCTTGGCGGCGGGATCAATTGAGCACGCAGAAAGAACTCCGCGAGACCATCGAGCGTGTCGCCGCTGCTCGCCCCAACGCCGCCGCTGCTCCTGCCACTCTGACGGCACCTGCGGGCAGCCTGCTGGATGGTCAGGGCCAGCAGGGCGTCGAGCGCATGGCGGAGATGGTTGCTAATATCACGCCCACGCAGGCGGAATTCATCCAGCTCAAAGAACGTAACCGCATCACGGCCTATGCCGATGAAGCCATCGCCACCGGCAGCCGCAAGCCGCTGGAAACCCTTGTCGAATACATCCGCGGCTCCGGTTCCGAGCATCTGCGGGATGCTGCGCAGGCCGAGTACCTCCGCGTCGTGCGCATGATCCAGTTTTATCAGCGGGAAGACCCAGGCTTTCGTCTTCCGGTCACGGACCTCTTCAAAGGGGAGAGCCTCCAATACGAGGCTGATTTGAAGCCGTCGCATCTCTTCAAACTGCTCGCCGATGGGAAGCAGCCCTGGGAGGTCCGCGTGCGTGCCGCCATCCTGCTCAAAAGCAGCGATTCACCCGAAACGAACGCCAAACTCATCACCGCCATCAAAGAGGATGAATCGCTCGAAGTGGCCAAGCATGCCCAGATCGCCCTGGAGCAGCGCATCCAGCGCCGCTTCCGCCTCCTCGACATCCCCGCCATAAATGCCTGGTCCGCCGAGCAGGCCAAAGGCACGGCAAAGTGAGCCTTCAGCGCACCGCCCGCACATGATCGGCGCTCGCCAGCGTCTGCACGGCTCCATCGGCGGTCTCCAGCAGCAGATGGC
>JBEIGR010000130.1:0-11041 GCA_040381795.1 Verrucomicrobiaceae bacterium
CCCCATGAAAACACCAACCGCACTCCTCGCAGCCCTCGCGCTGCCTCTTGCCCTCCCGGCACAGACCATCCAGCCCGGCGGCAAATTGCCCGCTGAAACCAAAATCGCCCTCGTGAAGGTCGCCGGTGATCTCGTCGATCCCGTCGCCGTCGCAGGCGCACCGGATGGCAGTGGCCGCCTTTTCGTCGCCGAGCGCCCCGGCGTCATCCAGATCGTCAAAGACGGCAAGGTGAACAAGAAGCCCTTCCTAGACATCAAGGACAAGACCATCAGCTCCTTCCTCGAACTCGGCCTCTTCAGCGTCGCCTTCCATCCGAAGTTCAAAGAGAACGGCCGCATCTTCTTCTGCTACTCCGATTTGTGGTTCAACGGCGCTTCCATGATCGCCGAGGTCAAAGCGAAGAAAGACAAGCCTGATCAGGCGGACATGGACAGCATCAAGGTGCTCATGCAGCTCGACTTCCCCTACTGCAATCACCACGGCGGCCAGATCGCCTTTGGTCCGGATGGCTTTCTCTACATCGGCGTGGGAGACGGCGGCTGGGAAGGCGATGTCATCAGCGTCGGCCAGGACCTCCACACCCACATGGGCAAGATGCTCCGCATCGATGTGGACAACTCCACGCCCGACCGCAACTACAGCGTGCCGAAGGACAATCCTTTCCTCACCCTGCCACAGCAGATGACCCTCTTCGGCGTCACCGAACTGGCCTTCTCCAAGATCCACCCGAAAGCCAAGCCCGAAATCTGGGCCTACGGCCTGCGCAATCCCTGGACCTTCAGCTTTGACTCGAAGACCGGTGATCTCTGGATGGCCGACATCGGTCAGAATCACTGGGAAGAGATCAACATGCAGCCTGCGGGCAGCAAAGGCGGCGAGAACTACGGCTGGAAGTTCATGTGCGGCTCCCACACCTTCCCGCTGGAGACCGAGAAGGACAATCCACGCGTCGGCGTGCTCCCCGTCGCGGAATACAGCCACGTCGATCAAGGCATCTGCGTCATCAACATCGGCGTCAGCCGCAGCAAGGCCAATCCAAGCCTCGAAGGCACCTACTTCTGCGCCGACTGGGGCAGCGGCAAGGTCTGGGGTATCGCCAAAGGCAAAGGCGGCTACCAGATGGAAGAGCTGCTCGACCTCGACACCCCGCTGCGCCCCACCGGCAGCGGCTTCGATGAAGAAGGCAATCTCTACCTCACCCACGCCACCGCCAACTACGGCGGCCCCGTCGATCCTTACACCAGCGAACGCGGTGCTCTCTGGAAGCTCGTTCCAGCGGACAAAGTGCCTGCCGGTGCGGAGACCGCGCCGTTGCAGAAGAAGTAAGCGCTGAAGCGGTCAAGGCGGCTCAGCCGTCAAAAGAGTCAAGAAGGGTCAAGGAGGCAGCTCCTTGGCCCTTTGTTTTTTTGGGGAGGAGGCGGGCTAAGTCCAAGCATTAACCTCAAAGGCTCGCGATGATAAAACTCCCTGATGACACTGACCGTCGAGATCCCTGAAAACGCCATGCCTGCTTTGCGGGAGAGCTACGATGAGATGTCGCGTGCCCTTATTGAAGGACTTGCGGTGGAGGGTTACCGCTCGGGCAGATTGTCGAGTCACACGGTGGGCCAGATGCTCGGCCATGAGTCCCGCTGGCAGACGCAAGATTTTCTCGCCGAGCATGAAGCTTGGCCTGCGCAGACTGTTGAGGAATTTGAAAAGGAACTCGCCGGAGTGGGCCGTCTCCTCGCCGCATGATCGTCGTCACGGATGCCTCTCCGCTGCACTATTTGGTGCTCGTGGGCGAGCAGCATCTTCTGGAGCAGCATTATGGAAACGTTGTTTGTCCGCACGCCGTGCTCGACGAATGTGCTCACCTCCATGCGCCGGAAAAGCTTCGACTCTGGGCCGCCAAGCCGCCTGCGTGGCGGCATGTCGTCAGAGATTCGCCCAGCCAGCTTTCTGGGCTCGATCAGTTGGATCCAGGTGAAAAGGCCGCCATCGAAACAGCGAGGACGCTTGGCGCATCCATCCTGCTCATGGACGAAAAGAAAGGTCGTCTTGCGGCGGAGGCTCACGGTTTCGCAGTCGTCGGAGTTTTGGGTATTCTCGTGACAGCGGCCAAACGAGGTTTGGTTGATTTTGAAGAGGTCATGGCTCGCCTCACGCAGCAGACAAACTTCCTTATTTCCGAGGCGCTGATCCAGTATGCCCGCACAACGCTTCGGAATCCCGTCACTTGATCCCGCCAATCTTACAGCCCTGCGCCGGTTCCTGTGGCTGTGGAGAAGGTTTCCCGGCGAGCAGGGCGGCGATGGCCTCGCGGAGATCATTGGTGGTGGCGGTGCGTTGGCGTTTGGTGGGGCCGAGGTAGAGATCGTTGATGCGGCCGCGGTAGAAGACCTTGCCGGTGGCATCGACGAGCACGGACTCGGGTGTGAGGGTGGCTTGGAGATGGCGAGTGAGTTGCTGGCCGGCATCGAGCAGCACGGGCGCTTTGAACTCGCTCAGCGTAGCGTGCTCGATGGCCACATCGTGGGTGACTTCAGGATCGCACTCGATGAAAAAGACGGAGACCTTGGCTGCGTGATCGGCGGTGATCTGGTTCATCTCCTTGACGAAGGCTTTCGTCGTGGAGCAAAAGGGCGAGACGAAAAAGAAGAGGGCTGGCTTGCCGTCCTTCGCGGCCAAGGGGCTGTGGTTCGTGCCGTCGATGGCCGTGAGCGTCAAATCGGCGGCGGTGGAATAGGTGGCGGCCAAGAGCACGAGGGCGGATAGGCGGGCGAGGAAGGTCATGGGTCTGATTTAAAGGCCGCGAGGGCCGTTTTCAACCCGCCGGATTATCGCTGGAAATGCCCCCCCTTCTCGCCCACTTAGGCGGCCCATGCCTTTCCCTCGCCTCCTCCTGCTCCCGGCCTTCGTCGCCTCCCTCGCGATGGCGCAGCCGGTGCCGGAACTCGCTAACCCGCCGGGCAAGCCCACGCTCAACCAGCTCCAATCCGCCGCGCTGGAGGCCGAAACGCGGCTGCCTGCGGCGCAATCGACCCCGCAAAACTACTTCGAGATCAGCGATGCCCAGCGCCAGCGCCTCACGCAGATGCTGCCACGCACGCTTTTGAAGCTCTCCCGCCGCGAGCGACTGCACATCGTCGTCATCGGCGATGGCATGCTGGAAGGTGCTGAAGCGCTCGGCGATGCCGACCCACTTCTCGCCGCCTTTCCCGGTGCCTTTGCGAAGCAGTTGGCCAAGCAGTTCTACTTCACCGGCGGCGTGCGCATCGCCCGCCCAGGCTCCACCTACGCACCCAAGGAACGCACGGTGATGGGCCCGGAGATCGTGCTACAGCCCATCCAGGCCTCCAGCATGGTGCAGGCCACTGCCGCACTCACCAGCGAGGGCTTTCGCGGACTGCCGGACCTCGTTCTCGTATCGCTGGGGTTTGAGGATGCACTTACCGGCACACCGCTGAGCGATGTGAAAAGTGGGCTGAGCGGCGTGATCGGTGCCGCGAAGGCCAAACGAATCGAGGTGCTCGTGACCGGGCCGATGCTTCAGGCGGCCGAGCCCGCCGAGGCCAGCCTCGCGATCACTCGCGGCGTCTCCAGCGTGCTGCGGGAAGTGTGCGAGGAGGAAAAAGTCCTCTTCTCCGATCTCGGTGATCTCTCACGGCTCATCGCTCCGCCGCCGGATCTCGCGGAGGCGTATCGCAGCTTTCCGGTGCTGGCCCGCCAGTATCAGTCACGCCTGCACGTCGAGCCGGAAGGCAGCGTCTCACTAGCCACCACCGAGCTGCATCAAGCGATGGGCGACATCGTGTTTCAAGATGTGATGGACGGCGTGCCCGCTGTTCCATGGCTGGTGCAAAACGTGAGCGGCACGGCCGATGGCCCCGGCAAGATCAAACTCACCGCTGAGGTGCGAAATGGCGGGAAAGCGCCGCTCCGCCTCACCGTGCTGCCTTTGCCCACCGCCACGGCCAAGCCGCTGGATGCCAGCCCCGAGCTCACGCTGGCGGCCGGCACCAGCCACACGATCTCCATCACCTACTCGATCTCGGCTTCTGCGGATGAATCTCACCTGCGCCTGCCCCTGCTGGTGATCTCCGGCAGCACCGCCCGCATTCACGATCTGACGCTTCCCGTGATGCCGCTGGCCTTGGAGGTCAAATCACGCACGACCTTCAACCACGAAGGCATCTTCACCCCCGGCATCGAATTGCTCAACACAGGCAAAGACAAGCTCGCTGGCTCTTGGAACCTCGAATTCGCCAGCCAGAAGCTCAATGGAAAGCTCGATCTCGCTCCCGAAGGCCACGAGGTGCCCGAATTGAAGCTCGACCTCGCTTTGAAGGCGGATTCGCCCGTGCGCCAAAAACGCCCGCTCACCTTCCAGATCGACGCCGGTGGTCAAAAACAAGATTTCAGCCGCCAAATCGAAATCGTGCGCAACATCGGCCTCAAGCAAGACATCCCGCTCACTGCGGCGGATGGCAAAGACAGCACCGTGAAGCTCACCTTCGATGCCGATGGGCAAAAACTCTTCGTCACCTGTGATCTAAACGGCCTCGACCTCGTGGACGATGGGGATAGCGGCTACGCCTTTGCGGCCACGCTGCACCTCGATGCTCGCCGCTACGGCCAGCGCCTCACGCCGGGAGCCACCGCAGGCATCCGCATCCATGGCAAAGCCGCTGATGGTGAAGCTCACATCGAAAAACTAGCCGTGTGGTCCTTTGGCACCGGCTACGCCGCGAACTACGACGAAAAAGAGATCAAGGCCACGCTCTCCAGCACGCCCGATGGCCTCCGCCGTCTCACCATCGCCCTGCCTCGCAGTTACCTCTACGATCACGAGTGGGCGCTCAACAATGGCAACAGCCAGCTCGGTGTGAACTTCACCCTCCGCGCCGCTGGCCGCAGCCTCTTCCTCACCTCCTCCACGCGTCACCCGGATGATGCCGAATCGCTCGCTGTCCTCGAACTCACGGATAAGCCCACGCTGAGGGCGACTGTGCGCGTGGAATAGGAGATGGCATCACCCGTGTGAGCCTCATGAATGCTCTACCCACCCTCACGGAGATCGAGGCTGCCAAAGCGCTCATCCGTCCGCACATCCGCGAGACGCCCGTGTATCGCTGGCCGCTGCTGGAATCCGGCATGGGATGCGAGCTGTGGCTGAAGCATGAAAACCACACGCCGGTGGGCGCTTTCAAGATCCGTGGAGGTCTGGTCTATCTGGATGAACTCAAACGCCGCGAGCCCGAGGTGCGCGGCGTGATCGCGGCCACCACGGGGAATCACGGGCAGTCGATCGCTTTCGCGGCGCGGGAGAATGGCCTGCGGGCGGTGATCGTGGTGCCTCATGGCAATAACCCAGAGAAAAATGCCGCCATGCGTTCGCTCGGTGCGGAGCTGGTGGAGCATGGTCGCGAGTTTCAGGAGGCGCTGGAGCATTCTCGCGGGCTGGCGGAGCAGGAAGGCCTGCATGCCGTGCCCTCCTTTCATCCCTGGCTCGTGCGTGGCGTGGCCACGTATGGTCTGGAGCTCTTTCGCAGCGTGAGCGGGCTGGAGGCGGTCTTCGTGCCGATTGGTCTTGGGTCCGGTTTTTGCGGCCTCGCCGCAGCTCGCGAGGCGCTGGGGCTAAAGACCAAACTCATCGGCGTGGTCTCCGAGCATGCGCCCGCCTATGCGCTGTCGTTTCAGCACCAAACATGGATGGAGCAATCCAGCACCACCCGCGTGGCAGAAGGTGTGGCCTGCAAAACACCGAATCGCGAGGCGCTCGATCTCGTGCTCCAGCATGCGCATGAGATCATCACCGTGAATGATGACGAAGCGGTGCAGGCCATGCGCGAGATCCTCTCCGCCACCCACAACATCGCCGAAGGAGCCGGTGCCCTCGCTTATGCCGCCCTGAAAAAGCATTGCGAAGCCTGGCAGGGCAAAAAAGTGGCCTGCGTGCTCACCGGCGGAAATGCTAGCCTGGCCATGATGCGCTTGGCGTTGCAATGATATGCCGCCCTTCGAAGGCCGGATGTGTTCGGCGAGAAAAACTCCGCCAACAGACCCGTCCACATCGCCGAACTATCCGGCTGCGGATTCCTCACGCTTTATGCAGATGATTCGACAGTTTGTACAAGGACGCCAATCTGTTCGTAGTTCGGGCTTCAGCCCGTTCAGGAGCCTAGAATCACGGCCTGAAGGCCGAACTACAAACATCTACGCCGTCACACGCGCTCCGGGGGTGAGAAATGCGGGCTACCACGCCGCACCTTCCAAAGTGTGCCGCAAAGGGGCAGAGGAGCAGAGGGCGCAGAGATGAAAACAGAAGGAAACCTTGGCTTCCTCTGCCTCTTTGCCCCTCTGCGGCAAAGCCGAGTGTGAAAAATGCAGGCGGCAGATTTGAGTTCATCCACAGGCCATTCCGCATTCCCAAGCCACCTACACCACTCCGGAAATCCTTCTCCTTCCACACTCTCAGCACAGACTCTGCATCTCACGCAGCTTTGAGTGAGCCGCACCGCGTTGCAGCAGTTCCTCGGCATAGGCTTTGCCAGCCTCCAGGCTTTCGCGAAGGCCGGTGATGACGAATCCCGCGGCGGCGTTCAACACGGCGATGTCACGCTTCGGACCTTGGATGGTTCCGGCGAGGATGCCTTCGAGAATGGCAGCGTTTTCACTGGCCTCGCCGCCGATGAGATCATCGACCTTGGCCGCAGGAAAGCCGAGCTGCTTCGGATCGAGCTGGGTAAGGTCGAGCTGTCCGCCTTTGACCTGACAGATGTCATTCACACCGAGGCTGGAAAGCTCGTCCATGCCACGACCATCCCCCGTGCTGCCATGCACCACCCAGGCGCCTTTTCGTCCGAGCTGGATCAAAATCTCCCCAAAGGTGCGGGTGAGCTTCGGATCAAACACACCCACGAGTTGGTAATCCGGGCGTCCGGGGTTCAAAAGCGGCCCGAGCATGTTGAAGATGCTGCGCTGGCCTTCCGCGGCGAGCAGCTTGCGGGCTTCGGCGACGGCTTTGAAGGCCGGGTGATACAGCGGGGCAAAGAAGAAGCCCAGTCCGGTCTTTTCGATGCCTGCCACCACCTTTTCCTTTGGCAGGTCGATCTTGATGCCGAGCGCCTCCAGCACATCCGCACCGCCTGCCTTCGAGGTGATGCCACGATTGCCATGCTTCGTCACGCACACGCCGCCCGCAGCCAGGATGAACATCGCCGTGGTGGAGACATTGAAGAGATGAAGCTGATCGCCACCCGTGCCCACCACATCGAGCATCGGCCCCGGCAGCTTGGAACGATCCAGCTCAGGATCGACGGCGAGCTTCAGGAACTCATTCACAAACGCCGCAATCTCCGAAGGCGTCTCGCCCTTCTTCGCCAGCGCCCGCAGGAAGTCCGCCTTCAGCGCCGATGCGGTCGCCGGATCGACCAATTGCGCCGCCGCCGCCGTGATCTGGGCGGCATCGAGATGCGTGTGTTCGAGGATCTGGCGGGTGAGCGTCTGCATGGAGGCCCGAGTCTGGCAGGGAGGCGGATTTTGGCAATGACGAGCATCTTCCGAATCCGTGGCGGCAGGAAGCCTCTTGCAGGCGGGTGATCGCGAGCGAAGAGCCACTCGCTCATGTCCCAAACCGCCACCTCCACTCCCGCTCCTCTTTCGCTCATCCTCACGCATCCCGGCGGGTCGCATAAGGATGAGTTCCTCGCCTGCTGCCTGCTCGCCGCCGTTCACCGAGTGCCCATCGTGCGCCGAGAACCCACCGCCGAAGATCTCGCCGATCCCACCATCGCCGTCGTGGATGTGGGCGGCGAGCATGCGCCGGAGCGGAGCAATTTTGATCACCATCAATTCCCCGCCGATCATCCTCCCGTGTGCGCTTTGAGCCTCGTCATGCAGCACCTCGGCATCTACGAGGATGCACGAAATTTCTGCGATTGGCTGGAGCCAGCCGAGTGGTTCGATACGCGTGGCCCCAATGTCACCGCCAAATGGCTCGGTGTGTCTCGTGACACCATGAACAAGCTCAACTCTCCCATCGACGTCACCCTGCTGCGCCGTTTTGCCAAAGCCAAGCGCCTGGAGCCCGGCGAGCCGCTCTGGGAGATGCTCAGCTACATCGGCGAGGACCTCCTGGCGTATCTGCGAGAGCTGCGCAGCAGGCTCGATCACCTCGCCCAGCACGCCGAGCTATGGAGCTTCGAGGACCACGAGGTCCTCTTCCTCCCCCGCACCGATCCCATGCCTGATGAACCCTCCGCCGGCATCGGCCGCTACCTCGAAGGCATCGGCAAGAACACCCGCGTGGCCGCTCTCATCTACCCCGACCGCCGTGGCGGAGGGTACGGCCTCTCCCGCCACAACGACGATCCGCGTTACGACTTCACCCGCATCGAATCCCAGCCCGATGTGCATTTCACCCACGCCCGTGGCTTCGTCGCCAAAACCTCCGCCGCCGAGCTCCCCCGCTTGAAGGAACTCCTCAGCCTCGCAAAAACCCAAAACGCATCCTCATGAGCCGCTACGCCAGTGATCAGGAAGTCGTCCAGTTCTTCGCCTCCCACGGCATCGTGGTCAGCGAGGTGCATCGCCTCGGCATGACGCGTCATTTGAAGGTCAAGGGTCAGCCCATGACGCTCCCCATGCCCGCCAGCCCTGATGAATGCCTGCGCCTCGTGCGGGCCTGCATCGCCAGCTTGGAAGGCAAAAGATAAGCTTCGCGTCGTGAGGTTTTGGGATTTTTTAACCGCTTATAGGACGCTAACCAGACGCTAATCCCAAACCAAAAATCAGCGTCAAATGAGCGTCATATCAGCGGTTTAAATTCCCCCGCCTTCATCTCATGAATTCACAAATCATGATGACGCGAAGCATAGAACAAAGCCAGATGACAGCCTGAACGTGCGTTTGGGCATTCCCGCCATGAAACGCCTTTTCCTTGCCCTCAGCCTCTTCTCCAGCCTCCAGGCCCAAACCACCGCCCCCGCCGCCAAACCCGATCCCAAGCCCAAGATCCTGCCCACGCTCGCCAATGTGGCCTACGGCACGCATGAGCGTCAGGTGCTCGATTTTTACAAGGCCACCTCGGAGAAGCCCACGCCCCTTCTCTTCTTCATCCACGGCGGCGGCTGGGTAAATGGCGATAAGGCCAATCCCTCCGAACTGCGTGACTGCCTCGCCGCAGGCATCTCCGTCGTCTCCATCAACTACCGTTACTCCACCCTCGCGCATCAGGCCGGCGTCATGCCGCCCGTGCAATGGCCGCTGGAGGATGCGGCGAGAGCCTTGCAGTTCGTCCGCAGCAAAGCCGCCGAGTGGAACATCGACAAACCACGCATCGGCGCCAGCGGCGGCAGCGCCGGAGCTTGCAGCAGCCTCTACCTCGCCTTTCACGACGACATGGCCGATCCAAAGAGCAGCGATCCCATCGCCCGCGAATCCACCCGCCTTTGGTGCGCCGCTGTCAATGGTGCCCAGACCTCCCTCGATCCCAAACAGCTCATCGAATGGACCCCCAACAGCCGTTACGGCGGCCACGCCTTCGGCTTCATGGACCCCCATGACAAAGCCACGCGTGACAAACGCTTCGCCGAGTTCCTCGCCAAGCGTGAGAGCGTGCTGAAGTGGATCAAAATGTACTCCCCCTACGAACTCGTCAGCCGAGACGATCCGCCTGTGTATCTCAAATACAGCGACACCCCCGCCCTCGGCCAGCCGCAGAAGGACCCCACCCATACCGTGAACTACGGCGTGAAACTCCAAGAACACTGCCACGCCAACGGCACCACCTGCGAACTCAACTACCCCACCGCCCCCGAAGTCAAACACCCCAGCATCGCCGCCTTCCTCATCGCCAAGCTCAAGCAGTGAACGGTGGCCGCGCCCTCTGCCCTCTGCCTTCAGAGACGCCGTGGTCAGAGGTCAGCGCTTGTAGTTCGCGCTTTAGCCCGTGCCTTGGGTTCTGTAGTCCCGCCGAAGCCTCCAAGGCAGGTCCACCGCCAGAGGAAGGATAACCGCAAGAGTCTCAGCATGGAATAGCCGCCAAGGAGCGCAAAGACCGCACAGCTTAGGCCCTCAAACCAAGGAGCCACACTTGCCAAGTCCGGGCGGAGGCGCCAGCACCTCCCTCCGCGCAGATGAGGCGATGCTTCTTCGCCCGGCACTTCTCGAACACCTGCTCCCGCGTCAGCGTAAACACCGGCCCGCGCCGCTTCCTCTCCGGCGATAATCCCCTCCCCTTCCGGTCACGCGACCGGTTCGGCTTCGAAAACGTCTTCGCCTTCATGCCATGGGTGGGTTGAGGCGGGCTTTATCAAACCCGCCGGATTGCTGGCAAGCCTAAAATTCCAGACGAGGAGCGCGGCTGCACTGCCTCTCCAAGTCCCATCCTCTCATAGTCCCCTCTTCTCCTCGTCTTTCAGACTCCCAGTCTTGCCACCCTCCCCGTTCCCTGCTTGGATAGGGAAAATCTCCCGTAGGCATCGCTTCGATGCCTGAGTTCTCCCACCTGCCACGTTGATACCTGCACGCAATGGATCGCCCCGACTGAAAAGGACACTGCCACCGATACCTTGGAGAAGCGCCTCTGGGCGGCGGCGAATCAGCTTTGGGCGGGAGCCGGGTTGAAGCAGTCGGACTATTCGGAGCCGATTCTGGGGCTCATCTTCCTGCGCTTTGCGGAGGTGCGCTTCAGTGCCCGGCGGGCGGCTCTTCTTCCCTCTACCTCTGGGAGAGGGACCGAGGGTGAGGGAACCGAGCCGAAGACCCGACGGCCTACCATGCCGAGGGCGTGCTCTTTCTCGCTTCTGGTGCCCGCTTTGCGGAACTGCTCCAGCTCCCGGAGGGCACGGACATTG
Organism: Verrucomicrobiaceae bacterium; assembly: GCA_040381795.1. Taxonomy (GTDB): domain Bacteria; phylum Verrucomicrobiota; class Verrucomicrobiia; order Verrucomicrobiales; family Verrucomicrobiaceae; genus Prosthecobacter. The sequence goes on from JBEIGR010000130.1 coordinate 10,843, forward strand.
GCAAGGCGGTGAACAAAGCCATGAAAGCCATCGAGCGGGACAATCCGCACATGGCCGACGTGCTGCCGAAGGGCTATCAGGTCTTCGATTCCCTCCTGCTCAGCAACCTGCTGAAGACCCTCTCCACCATCCCCGCTGATCTGGAGGGCGATGCCTTCGGGAAGATTTATGAGTACTTCCTCGGCACCTTCGCCATGAG
>JBEIGR010000131.1:0-11018 GCA_040381795.1 Verrucomicrobiaceae bacterium
GGATTTTTGAGAGAGAGGGTCGATCAGGCAGCGGCGAGGGCGGGAACATGTCCGCTGGTCATTTCACGAGGCATGAGTGCCTGCGAAGTGGGTGAGGGACTCGCAGGGGCGTGCACCTGGCGGAACTGGTGGATGATGGCCTGGGAGACGGCGTTGAGTGTGGCGAGGACATTGCGACCTCCACGAGCATCGGCTTCAAAGCTGAGGAAGGGGACGGGGCGGCTATTGAAGAGGTATTCGAGGTAATCGACGGGGGCCGCGTTTGGGAGGTCTCGCTTGTTGTATTGCAGGACGATGGGGAGGCGATCGATGGAGCTGTCGTTGAGGCGGAGATTGGCCTCAAGGCTCTGGAGGGCCTGCAAATTATCCCGCTGGCGGTCCATCTGGGAATCCGCGACGAAGACGACGCCATCGGCCTGGCGCAGGACGAGCTGGAGGGTGGCGTTGTAGGTGACTTGGCCGGGGACGGTGTAGAGATGGAAGGTGGTTTTGTATCCCGGAATGGCATCGGCTTCGATGCTGAGGAAGTCGAAGAAGAGCGTGCGATCCTGTGCGGTGGAGAGGGAAATGAGATCGCTGCGGCCACGAGGATCGAGCTTGGCGTGGATTTGCTGAATGTTGGTGGTTTTACCGCACAGCGGGGTGCCGCAATACACGACCTTAAAACTGATGGTGCGTTCTTCGTGGTTGATGCTGGGCATGGCGGTCGTGGGATAAATCCGATGGTTGGTTCAGCGAAGGAGTCGGGCGAGTTCACGGGCGATGAGAGTGATCTTGTCGCGGAGACCGGTGCCGGGTTCGCCTTGATGGAGGACGCCGACGGTGACTTCGCCGGGGAAGCAGAAGGTGAGGAGGCGACCGCCGGCATTGAGCGTGAAGGTTTCAGCCCCTTCGATGCCGATGAGCGGGGCGAGGCCTCGGAGCTGGTGGGCGATGTCTGGGGCCTGCTGCTGGAAGGTGGCGGCTTCGGGAGCGGTGGGATCGGCGTGGCTGAGAACGCTGGAGCCGTTGAGGCAAATGCAGGCGCTGAGGCCGGGCTGGGTGGCGAGGAGCTGGACGACGCGAGAAGCATCGAGCGTGTCCTCGACGCCGAGGAGGGCACGGAGGAGGAGCTGATCGGTATCTGTATCCAGGGCGGAGAGGCCGAGGAAGGAGGCTTTGCTCGGGGGAGCTGCTTTGGGCTGGGGAGAGAAGGACGTGGCGGGCAGTGGAGCGGGCGCAGGTGCGGGGGGCAGATTCAGCGAAGGCGCAGGTGGTGCCTCTTGAGGAGCAGTAAAGGGATTGCTAATCGGGCCGGGGGCAGGTGCAATGGCGGGTGCCAGCATGGGCCGGGTAAGAGCGTTTTCGCTGGCGGTGCCGAAGGATGCTCCAAAGAAGGCGGAGGGCTTTGGCTCCGCACTGATCAGGGGAACGACGGATTCGGCCGGAGCGGGTTTGGCCTCTCGCTGGCTAGCAAAAGGGTCGATCAGAGGCTGGGTAGGCTGGGCTGGCCGGAAGAGGGAGCCGGTGGTGGAGCTGGCAGGAGCCGCCGGGGCTACGCCGAGCAATTGCTCGCTGCTGAGGCCGCTCGTAGCAGATGGGGCGAAGGGATCGAAGGCCTTCACCGTAGGCTGGATAGGTCGGCTGGCTGCGGGAGCGGCTTCTGCAGGAGGTGCTCCGAAGGCATTGAAGGCTCCAGCCAGCGGCTGAACGGAGGGTGAGAGAGCTGGGAATGGAGTTTTCTGCACCTCGGGAGCCATGGGGAACGGAGCTGGCGCAGGTGCTGTGGAGAAAGTTTGAACTGGTTCGGCTGGTTGCGGAGGCTGGCCGGCGAAGAAGCCATTCACAGGGGCTGGCGATGGAGCCGGTGCGGCGACTTGAGCAGGGGCTGGTGCAAAAACTGGGCTCGCGGCTGCTGGAGGAGTGGAGGGTAGGATGCCCGTGTTCGTCGCCCCAGGATTGCCAAAGGGCGTAAAGGTTATCGGACCGGCCTGAGATGGAGCCGCCGACGACGCCAACATGGGGCTGGCTGCGGCAGGCGCAGGGGCGGCAGCTTCTGCTGGCGGCGCTGCGCTGGGGGGCGAGACCATCATTTTCGGCATCGCCATCGCGGGTGCCGGAGCGGTGAAGGCGGCTAGGGCGGGAGCCGGGGCGGAGGCTCCGCTGTCTTGGGCGGCGGTGAGAGCGTGGAAGACCTCGTTGGAGGGGAGGTGGACCTGAATGTCTCGATTTGCGGCGGAAAGCATGTTGCGGAAGCCCAGATCCGCCACGCCATCGAGCAAGGTGCCTAGGCTGAGTGCATAAGCCCCCGTGGAAGCCTGCTCATGGAGGAGGCTGGCTTCGACGCTAGTGGAAAGCCAAGCCGGCACGCTGGCGGGATTGAATCCAAGGTCATCCGCACTGCATCCCTGGAGTAGCGTGGCGAGAGTAAAGCGGGCTTTGCCTCCGGCAGCGCCCGTTGCACCTGAAAAGACGGGTGAAGCGCCTTCCGCTGGCTGAATCGACATCGGCGCGGCGGGAGGTTTTGGATGCTGTGGCTGGGCCAAGGGCATCGTCAGGCCCGGAGAGATCATGGGCGGGCTGCTGGGTGTAGTCACGGCGGGTGGTTCGGCGGGTTTTGCCGCGAAAAGATTCGCCATGGCTCGGTCCAGCCCTGTCGTGCCAGGTTTGGCAGGTTCCGCTGAGAATACGGGGGCTTCGACTGGAGCGGGTGACGCAAAGGCAGTGGGAGCGCCAGTTGCGAAAGGTGAAGCCGCAGCACCAAACATCGGGGCTGGTTCAGCGGGAGGTGCCATCGCTCCGAATGGGGAAGCGGGGGCTGAAGCTGCGGCCGCAAATGGAGAGGCCGCTGGTGCTGGCGAGGCGGCTGCGAAAGGCGAACCTGCTGCAGCAGCAAACGGTGAGGCAGACGGAGTCGGTAAAGCCGCTGTGAACGGGGAAGCAGGAGCTGGATTTGATGATGCCGCCGCGAACGGAGAGGCTGCTGACAATGGCGAAGCCGCTGCGAACGGCGAGGCCGGAGCCGAAGCCGCGAACAGAGAACCCGCCGGCGCAGGTGTAGCCGCTGCGAACGGCGAGGCTTGCACAGGGGACATGCTGGCTTGAGCAAACGGAGAGCCTGAACTCGGGAGTGGTGGCGGAGTCGAAGTGGGCGCTTGTCCAAACGGAGAGGCTCCGCCTGCGGCTGCACTTGAAGGCATTGCCGCAGCAAACGGACTCATCGGAAAAGCCGATGAAGGCGGAGCGGACGGTGCTCTCGACGGCTCAGCCGCGGCAAAGGGGGAGGCTTGGGCTGCTGGGGGCGTAGCCTGAGCGGAGGTGCGGGTGCCTGCGATCAAGGCAGAGAGCTTCGCCACGGGCAGTGCCACCGTGCGTGGATCCTGAGGGGAGACCGGACCCTGAAAAAGGGCCGGGCAAACTCGGTAAATTTCAAATACCGGCACGGCTGGCTGTCCGCTGCGCAGGGCATTTTCCAAAAGTGCAGGCTGTAACGTCAGTGGCTGCTCAGGCGATACAGCTCCCCCGCGCACGAGTTCGGGTGGCAGCAGGTGAATCACATCGCCGACGGTTAGGGGCATGTTTGTGGGCGCCGCAAAGGCCATGCCAAACGGAGAAAGACCGCTGGGGGCATTGATGGGAGGAGCTTCGATGGATTCTCCGGCGCTGGTGCGAAACAGGGGAAAACCTGCCATTTGAAAGGGTGATGCGGGAGACTGTGCCATGGTAGCTTGCATGACGGGGCGGGATTAGGGTGAGAATGACTGTGCCGCAGGGGAAATATGCTTGCCCGACTTCACCTGAATCATCAAACGTTCCGTGGCACCAGTGCCGGAACTACGTTGAGACAGTGTTTGGAGGGAAGAGATCATCGCCAGCTTGAAGAGCCCAGTTCGACACCGCTAAGGTAGCAAAGGGGCTTGATAAATCTAGAAATTATAAAAAGAGTGGAGGGCTTCAACTGAGTTAATTAAGCTAGATTAAATATCTACTCTTGTAAATTCAACGTTTTTCTACATTTGGATGAAATTTTGCTGCCCATGACAAATCAAGGCGCGGTTCTCTGGCATTTGGCCTGTCGCTGGCCCGCCTTTCTCACACTCGTCTTTGCAGCAAAGGTGCCAAGAGGCGCAGGACGCCAAGGTTTCCTTCTGTTTTCACTACTGCGTCCTCTGCTCCTTTGCCCAATTGCGGCAAAGACTTTGGAAGGTGTAGCGTGTGATGTGTGAGAATTGCAGTCTCGCTGGATCGTAATGGCGCTCTCTGGTCCAATTCCATGAAGCATGTTTTGAGTGTCTGCCACCCTCTAATAAAGTAGGAGACAAGCGTCGCGTCCTGCTCATCATCGCGGCCCTTTCCCGCCCAAGCACCTGATCTTATGTCCGAAGCCGAATCCAGCACTCCCCAACAGCCCCAGACCGATTCTCTCGATCTGTCCAGCCTGCGCCTGATACCCGCGTGGGTTGCGGATTTCGGCAAGGAGGAGAAAATTATCGAGCGCTTTGGCGATCGTGAAGACCGTCCGCAGCGCGGTGATCGTGGTGACCGCCGTGGCGGTGGGGATCGCCGTGGAGCAGGCGGTGGTGGTGCTGGTGAACGTCGCTTTGGTGCTGGTGCTGGCGCAGGCCCACGTCGTGATGGCCCTGGCGGCCCTCCGCGCCGTGATGGACCCGGAGGTCCACCGCGTGGGAATCGTCGTGACGGACCTGGCGGACCAAGTCGTTTCGGAGATCCGGATCGCAGCCGCAATGGTGGAGATAACCGGCCACAACGCGAGTGGATTCCCATTCCACAGGACATTCAGGTCACGATCTATCCGCAAGACGAGACGCTCGAGACGCTCGCTCAACATGTGCGTAATACAGGGCACGCCTTCAGCATGTTTGATGCCGCACGCATCGTCCTCGCGGGTGGTGAGCGCTTCAATGTCCGCTATCAATGTGCTGACACGCGTCCCGCACCACTTTTCAAAACCACTGTCGATGGCGGGCTCTTCCTCACGCGTGATGAAGCCGTCTCCCATATCCTCAACAGCCCCGTCATCGACGAATACTACCGAGTCGAAGACATCGAACTCGAAGTGCCAAAGGGTGATTTCAAATCTGTCGCTGTCTGTGGCATGAGTGGTGAGATCCTCGGCCCTGCTAGCCATCACAGTTACCAGACGAAGCTCATCCGCCTCCATCGTGAGCGCTTTGCCAACATGCCGTTTGAGGATTTCAAACGCCGTGTGAGATCAGACACCACGCCTGAGACCATCGAGAAGTGGAAAGAGCAGGCCAGTAGAGGACGCCGCTGGGTTTATCTCAAAGGCGAAGTCGCCGAAGGTGCCGAGCCACAAGCCTTTCCGACGCGTGCGGAAGTCGAGGCGCATTTCCGTCGCATTCATGCCGCAGATTCCGTCATCGAACTGCGTGATGTGAACGTCGTTGGCAGCATCGATAAAGCCAAGCTCACGCATGTGCTCTTCATCATGCTGCGCAATGCCGTCGAAAACGCTCGCAAGCACCTCTTCGACATCTCGCAGAAGCTCGCCGCCGGTCTCGAACGCCGTGGCTTGAAGATGTTTAAGCGCCGCAGCGGCAAAATGTTCGTCAGCCGCGTGCGTCCACGTGCTGTCGATCCTTCCGTCGTCTTCTCCGCGCCTCTCGCCAAGATCGTCGAGCTTCTCAAGCAGAACTCCGGCGGCATGCACCTCCACACGCTTGTCGAGTCCATCGCGCCCTCGCCTCCCAAGGTTGATGATGCGCCGCCTCCCGTTGAAGGTGAAGCCCCCAAGCTCACGCAGCAGCAGATGGAAGCGCTCAAAGACATCCGCTGGCTCGCCACTGAAGGTTACGTCATCGAATACAGCGATGGCATGATCTTCCTCGGTGTGCAGGGGGAACCGGCTCTGGTCAAAAAAGCGGATGAAGCTCCGAAAGCCGAGAAACCAGCCAAGGCTCGCCAAGCGCCTAAGACCATCGTTCCGATCGTTGAAGTGCTCGAAGATGTCTTCGAGTGAGGCATCGCCAGCCTTTGCCTATTTCCATTCGAATTTCTTTATGACCAGCGTGCTCTCTGAACGCGCCACGCGAGTCCTGCGAGGAGAACGAGCATCACGCTGCCTGGTTCAGGCACCGCGTGGGTTTGGAGAGTGAAGGCCGTGAGCGGGGCGGTGAAGTTTCCACCGCCTTGGACGTTGTGCAGACCGCCCCAGACGGGATTAAGTGCGTTGGAAAGAGGATATTCCCATGGCAGGGCCTCAGAGGGGCTGGGAAGGAGCCAGTCGTCAGCAGGATTCAGGTCGGTGCTGTCATTGGTCACGAGTGCCCATTGGCTGCCATCGGTGATGCTAAAATTGTCGTAAATCCAGAGGTAAGCTAGCTCTCCGGCGGCGAAGATATCGGCGGAGAGACCTTGGTCAGACTGCCCGCTGAGCTGGAGGATGCCGCTCTTGTTGAAATAGGAGATGGAAGAGTTCCAGCCGTTGATGGAGGGGGCCTCGGCACGAGCAAAAGGCTTCCAGTTGTCGATCCAGTTGGTGATGTTGTTTCTAGTGGGGGTGAATCCTGCCTCAAAGGTGCCGAATTCGAAGAAGAAACCATTGTCGAGGGCGGTGACGCCATCCTGTTTCAAAAGGGTATTTCCTGGGTCGTTGTAGAAGTTGATCGAGCCGGCGTTGAGCGAGGTCGGCAGAATCCCCAGTGCACTGCAAACCATGGCCAGCGCGGCCTTTCTCCACCTGGATAGGGCGGAGAAAAAGGGGACAAGAAGCTGAGGAGGGCGAAACATGATTTGTTAACTATACAGAAAATAATAACAAAACTCAATATAATAAACATATTATTGGGGATTGGAGGCTGAAATTATTGGAAAGCACCTTCGCGGAGGGAAAACACCTTGGAAGGCGGCGTGGTGGCGTGTTAGACAGGCCGCTCGTAAGTTCCCCAAACTCGATCTTCACATGAAATGCATCCTTATCGGCGGCGGCCATGGGCGGGTGTTGCTCGAAACGCTCGAGCAGCAGCGTCCGGGCGTGGTTGTGGGTATTTTGGACTCTCGGCCCGGTTTGAAACACTTCGAGGAGGTGCCGGTCCTCGGCGGGGATGACATGCTACCGAGGCTCAAAGAGCTGCATTTTACCCATTTCGTCATCGGCGTAGGCAGTTTCCAGCCCTGCCGGGTGAGAGCGGAACTGTATCTCGCAGCCCGAAAAGCCGGGCTGGAGCCTCTCAGTGTGCTTCATCCGCAAGCGTTCGTCTCTCGCCAGTCGGAATTGGCGGCGGGCTGCCAGATCATGGCTCGGGCCGTGGTGAATACCGGGGGGCGGCTCGGCGGCCATGTGCTGATCAACACCGGGGCTATCGTGGAGCATGACGCGGTCATCGGGGCGCATAGTCTCATCGGCAGCGGTGTGGTGCTCGGCGGTGGCGTGCAGGTAGGTGAGAGAACGCTGATCGGTGCCGGAGCGGTGGTTCGACAGGGCATTCGGCTCGGTGCCAATGTGGTGATCGGGGAAGGCCTGATCGTGAAGCAGGACGTGCCGGATGGCACGGAGATCGCATGACTGGCCTGTCTCCTATAGGTGCCGAGGGCAGCGGATGGCGACTGCTGGCCTGGTCTGGTGCTGCGGCGGGCCTGTCGGCAGCCTTTTGGCATGACTGGACGGTACCGCTGCTCGGCATGGATCTGCGGACAAAGCCTGGTCATGTGCTCATCGAGGCCCGGGAGGCGGTGAAAGCGGCGCTGATCGGCAGCCTGCTGGGAGGACTGTGGGGAAGCCTCGTGATCCGCGGGCGGCGAATCGGCAGCGTGCTCATGTTCGCCGCCGGTTTGGGAGCCTGGACCTCATGGATGCCTGCGGCTTGGTTTTGGAGCTGGATGGCATTTTCGATGATCTGGGCTGTTGTCGTCTTGAGCGGAGATTTCGGGGCGTTTTGGAAAGCCTTCCGCGATTTCTGGAGCCGCCGAGAAACCTGGAATGCGGCCTTTTGTCTTCTCTGGGTGCTCATCGGCACGGGTTGTGATGCCGCGCTGCTCCGTGAGGCCCCGTCTGGATTCTGGGAGGCGGTCGATTGCCTCGCCGCGAGGCTTTTGACGCATCTCATCATGGCCGCTGGCGTGTGGGCTTTGCTCGCTGTGCATCGCCAACTCGTGCCTCCGCCTGGGCGCTGGCTGGCCTGGAGCGTGGTGTCTGCCGTCCCGGTGTTACGCTTGGTAAACACCTGGCTGCAACTGTGGTGGGGCAAAGGGCTGATCGAGATGTTTGGCGAGCTGGAGGTGGGCGGGCGCTTCGAGCTGGAGCGTGCTTGGGCGGCTGGCGGCGTGGAGTGGAATGCGGGCACGGCCTCGTTAGCGTTCGGCGTGGTAGTGGCGGTGGCGGCCTTGGTGAGTTTGTGCGCCCAGATTTCGAAATCGCGAGGCTGGCAGGTGAGTCCGCGAAGGCTCTTGTGGCTTTGCCTAGCCGCGTGGCTGGTGCTGCAAGTCGATCAACTTGCCGGTGCCATGCTCAAGGATCGTGGCTGGCTCTGGTGGGAGCGTAAAACCTACCCGCGCCGCATGACGTGGATCGAGCCACGGCCTGGCTTGCGAGGTTACGATGCCGCGTTTCACAATCCCACCGTATCCATTAAGCCGCTACCGCTTCGCACGAAGCCCGATGTGTTTTTTTTCATGGTCGAGTCGCTTCGCGATGATGCGCTGAAGCCTTCCATCGCGCCATTTCTATGCCGCTTTCGCGAGGAGGAATGCCAACTGCTCGGCGAGACGTGGGCCGCCTCCAATGTCACGCATCAATCGTGGTTCTCGATCCTCAGCGGCAGGCTGCCGCTCTTTTTCAAAGAGGGGCGCGAGCAGAAGCGAATGCTCGCTCTTCCGGCGATTTTGAAGGCCTCCGGCTATCGCGTCGAAACGCGGATGGTGAATGACTTCAGCTATATGGAGATGGTGCAGACGAATTTTGGCCAGCCGACGGAAGCGGATGTGATGGAGCATGTGGACCGCGATAGCTCGGAGAATTTCTTCAAGGTGCCCGAACGCGAGGTGCGCATGCTGCGCCGGTTGAAGGAGGCCGTGAAAAGTCGCCCGCCCGGTGGCTTGCTGGCCATCACGGGCATGGACGCCACGCACTACAGCTACAAGTGGGGCACCTCCTTCAAGCCGCCTTTCTCCGACTACGAGGAGAATCCCATCTTTCCCATGCGGCCAAATCCCGACGAGGTGCGCCGCATCACCAATCGCTTCTGGAATTCGGTGGCGTGGGTCGATGCACAGCTCACGGAATTCATCGGCTGGCTGAAGGCGCAAGGGCGCTATGACGAGGCCATCATCATCATCACCGGCGATCACGGCGAGGAATTCAAAGAGCAGGGAAGCTGGTTCCACGGCACTATGCTCAATGAACCGCAGACTCGTGTGCCTATCCTCATCAAATGGCCCAAAGCCGCGCCACAGGGCAGGGGACCGCAGGTGGCTAAAGCCTCTCACCTCGATCTGCTGCCCACGCTTCTCGATGCTCTCGGCGCGGATCACACGCTGTGGCAAGGCATGCCCGGCATCTCGCTGCTGCATCCACCTGCCAGCGAACGCACGCTCATACTCACCACGCACTTTTGCGGCAAAAACGGCGAGGCCATGCTGCTGCGTCGCGGTAGTGCCGAGGCCGCGTTTGGTTGGAGAGACTACTGGCAGCCCATCGTGCCTCGCGAGCTATGGATCGAGCGTGTGCAGAATGTCCCGCGCATGGAGCTGGAGGCCGTTTTTGGAGATGCCATGCCTAGACTCTTCCAAAAGCTCACTGCCGATGATGGAAGGGCTCCGTGAGGTATCATCCAGCACAACAACTTCGACTTTCTAGGGCTGCACTAGGAGTATGGTTGAGTCCTCTGGACTCATCTGAACTGACGGGAAATGCACAAAGCCTCACCGCGACACGTTCAGTGTGCAGCGCCTCTTGTTTCTCACACTCCACACACCATGAAAAAGCACCTCAAGCCCATTCCCACCCGCCGTGACTTCATTGCCACGGGCGCTGCCGTTTTCGGCTTCAATATCATCCCGCGTCATGTGCTCGGTGCGCCCGGCGTGCCTGCGCCTTCGGAGAAGCTGAACATCGGCTGCGTGGGCATCGGTGGACAGGGCGGCGGCGTCACGCGGGATCTCGCGAGCTTTGCGAATGTGCACATCGCGGCGCTTTGTGACGTGGAGCAGAAGCACGATGCCGCGATGGCGAAGGCCTATCCAGGCAGGCCGTTTTACAAGGACTACCGCGAGATGCTGGCGACGGAAAAAGGCATCGACGCGGTGATGGTCGGCACGCCGGATCATTGGCATGCGCCCATCTCCCTGGCGGCGATGCAGCTGGGCAAACATGTGTATTGCGAGAAGCCGCTGGCGCACAGCATCGAGGAGACACGCATCATGGCCCGTGTGGCGGCGGAGACGAAGGTGGTGACGCAAATGGGCAACACCGGCCACGCCAGCGAGGGCCTGCGACTGACAAAGGAATGGATCGACGCCGGTGCCATCGGCGCGGTGAAGGAAGTCCATGTGTGGTCGGACCGTCCCGGCAAGTTTTGGGACTCACAAGGGCTGCCTCGACCCACGGAAAAGATCGCCGTGCCCGCGACGCTCGATTGGGATCGCTGGCAGGGCGCTGCGCCCGCTCATGATTATCACCCGCTCTATGTGCCGCGAAAATGGCGCGGCTGGTTCGACTACGGCTGCGGGGCGCTGGGCGACATGATGGTGCACAATGCCGACCCAGCCTGGTATGCGCTCGATCTCGGCGCACCGACCGCCGTGGAGGCGGAGTGCTCGGAGACGAACGCGGACTCCTTCCCGCTCTGGAGCATCGTGACCTGGCACTTCGCCGCCAAAGGCAATCGCGGTCCCATCAAGCTCACCTGGTATGACGGCGGCAAATTGCCCGCCCCACCGCCCGGATTCGACCCCGCACGCAAAATCGGCGACAACGGCATCCTCTTCCTCGGCGAAAGCGGTTCCATCATCGCGCCAGGCTGGTGCGGCACGCCGCGCATCGTGCCGGAGAGCCAGATGCA